>JAHFDB010000019.1 GCA_023249195.1 bacterium
CACATGGGTGTGTTGATCTTCGTTTCGAATCGTTTTTTTAGCGTTTAAATCTACTAAAACCATGTCGCCATCACATCCAACCTGAAGCTTGCCTTTGTTTTGAATATGGTAGATGCGTGCTGGCCCTTCGCACAGCCACTTTACTACCTGGGATAAGGTTATCTTCTTTTTTGAAACAAGATCTAGCATCAGTAAAAGAGACGTTTCGACTCCAGGCATTCCAGAGTGAGCCACTCCGAAAGGCTGGTTTTTTTCCTCAATGGTGTGTGGGGCATGGTCTGTTGCAATAAAATCAATCACACCAGACTGGAGAGCGTTCCAGAGTGCCAAACGGTGTCTTTCTTCGCGAATAGGGGGGTTAATTTGTGCAAAAGTTCCCCACTTTTGATAGACCTCCGGGGCGCTTAGAAGTAAATGTTGAGGTGAAACTTCGGTTGAAATAAGTCCGGAAATTTTCTCTAAGGACAAAAACTCGGCTTCTTCCTGAGTGGTGAGATGACAAATATGAAGCCTTTTTTGATAGAGTTTAGAAAGTTCAACGGCAAGTTTTGTGGCCTTTAATGCGGCTTCAGGCGTTCGGATCTTGATGTGGTCGTGAACATCGGTAGAATGGGCATGCTTTTGCTTGTTTTGGGTAATAATAGCTTCATCTTCTGCATGGACGGCAATGAGGTGAGGGGAGTGTTTAAAAATAGACTCAAGGTCAGGGCGTTTATCGACCAGTAAAGAACCTGTCGAGGATCCCATGAAAATTTTAATTCCAGGGATATTTTGGGCTTTGACAAGATCTTCCAAATTTTCGGGCGTAGCACCCATAAAAAAATTGTAATTTACTAAGGATTTCTGAGAGGCAAGATGCTTCTTTTTTTCGAGTGATTCAATGCTAATTGTAGCCGGATTTGTATTGGGCATGTCAAAAAAACTAGTCACCCCTCCGGCAGCGGCGGCCATACTGCCTGTTTCAAGGGTTTCTTTGTGCAGAGCTCCAGGATCTCGAAAATGAACATGAGGGTCAATGACACCAGGTAGAAGGGTTAATCCGGTATTTTGAAGTACAACCTCTGCGGAAGCCGTAATGGTCCAGTCAATGCGAGTAATTTTGCCGTTTTGAATCAAAATATCCCCGGTTTTGATCCCATCGGGAAGCACCATATCGACCTGTTTAATTAAAAGAGATTCAATCATGGGGAGGTGTTTTCTTTCGACTTACTTCGTCCAAATAACCTTGTAAAAAAAAGGCCGCCGCTTGACTGTCTACCAATTCTTTTCGTTTGTCTCTTCTAAGATCAGCGGAGATCATTCTTTGAGTGACAGCACGGGTAGAAAGACGCTCATCCCTGAGAAAAATAGGGAGGGATAAAAAAGGTCCGAGTTCTTCAGCAAGTAAGCGCACCTCTTGGCTTTTTGTTGTTTCACTGCCACTCATCGCAATGGGAAGCCCTAGGAGGACCGTATGTACACTATACTGATCACAGAGTGCCTTTAACTTTGTTTTCCAATCAGGAAGATTAGAAAGATAGGGGTGTGTTTGAGCTGTCATTCCCAACGGGTCAGACATCGCAATGCCAATGCGCTTTTCCCCATAATCAATCGCCAATACGCGGCCTTCGATGCTCATAACTGGGATTTAACAAAGGCAATAGCAGACTCAAAACGAGTAATATCGATCCCGCCTGCTTGGGCTATGCTAGGCTTACCACCGCCTTTTCCACCTGTAATCTGTGTGATTTGAGACAACAACTTTAAAGCCCCCAGCTGAACGCAGATGTCGTCAGAAACTCTGATCAGAATGTGATTTCCTGAGGCTAAAATGACGATAAGTTGAATTTGATGGGTGATGAGGTTATCACCTAAAACGCGAAGCATCGACATATCATAGTCATGCAATGTGGAGGATAAAAACCGAAAACCATGGGTTCCAATAGCGTGTATATTTTTCAACAGATCTTGGACATGGTTACCTGCTTCTTTATTTTTGATATGGGTAAGTGACTTCTCTAAGTCTTTAGAAAATTGAACAATCTCATTTTCTTTTTGCTCTAAATGGATCAATGTATTTTCTTCAGAGAGACTAAATAGGGGAGGAAGGGTGGATTGCCCAAATTTGTTTTTTTCTTCAATCAAGGCATGGATATGTGCCATTTTAGTTTCAATGCGATCAATAACAGCTTGTTTTTTTTCAGATTCATAGGCCTGGATGGCTTTTGTGCCTGCGAGGGCCTCAATTCTTCGTGTCCCTGCAGAAATTGCGGCTTCGTGAATGATTTTTATTTTTTCGATGACCGATGTGCTTGGAACGTGTGTCCCTACGCATAATTCCATTGAAAAATCACCAATGCGAATGACTCGGACAATATCTTCATATTTTTCACCAAAAAGGGCCATAGCGCCCATAGCTTTGGCTTCTTCAAGAGGCTTTTCGAAAACTTCTATTTCAATATCTTCTTGGACTTTTTGATTTACCAAATCTTCGATAGTATCCAAGGTTTTTTTATCAATAGATTGAAAGTGCGAAAAGTCGAATCTCAAACGATGAGTATCTACTAAGCTGCCAGCCTGGTAGACATGGTCTCCCAATAGGTGTCTCAAGGCGGCTTGTAAAAGATGGGTACTGGTATGATGCTTGGCCATATCCAGCTTTTCAGCAGGGTCAGTAACAATGCGCGCTTCTCCCCCCATAGGGATAGCCTTAAAATTAGCCTGATGCAGTTTAATATGTTGTCGCGATTTTTGCCTCGCTTGAGCGAGTGCCTGATCAAAACCCTCTTGATCTACTCGAAGCCCTTTTTCTTTGGCCATCAATTGGGTTAAATCAATAGGAAATCCAAAGGTATCATAAAGCTTAAAAGCCTCTTCTCCAGAAAGAAGTTGATCGTGATAGGAAGCTTTTTGGGCTGCAAGATCAAACTGAATAAGCCCTGATTGAAGGGTTCTTAAAAAACCTTCTTCTTCGGCTTTAATGACGGCTTTGATAAAGTCTTTGCGTTGAACAATGGCCTCGAAATGACCGCCCATTACTTCAATAACGGGGTCTACAAGGGTATGTAAAACTGGGTCTTTCAGTCCCAGTTGTGCAGCGTATCTCAAGGCTCTGCGTAGAAGGCGACGCAATACATATCCACGACCCTCATTTGAGGGCATGACGTTGTCAGAAATTGAAAAGGTTAAAGTTCGAATATGATCTGCCATCACCCGATGAGGCATCCCCTTAGGGGTGTCTTCATAGCGAATACCAGAAAGGGCTTCAATTTTTTGAATAATCGGTAAAAATAAGTCGGTTTCATAGTTAGAGGAAGTATGTTGCAAATAAGCGGCTAATCGCTCAAGCCCAGCGCCCGTATCTACATGGGTACTAGGCAGGTTTTCCAATACCCCTGAGGCATGTCGGTTGTACTGAATAAACACCAGATTCCACAATTCGATATAACGGGCACAGTCCCCGTTAACCGCACACACGTGTGGGAGGCGTGGTTTGTCGCAGGCGCGTGGGCCTCGGTCTAGATGCAACTCGGAACAAGGTCCACATGGGCCTGTTTCACCCATTTCCCAAAAATTTTCTTTGTCTCCAAATTTAAGCACATGTTCAGGAATAATATCGGTAGTTTCTTGCCAAATGTGAATGCTTTCATCGTCTGTTTTATAGACGGTGGCATAAAGCTTTGATTTGGGTAGATTTAACACTGAGGTTAAAAATTCCCATGCCCATGAGATGGCTTCTTTTTTGTAATAATCTCCAAAAGACCAATTTCCTAACATTTCAAATAAGGTTAAATGGGTAGTATCTAACCCTACATCTTCCAAGTCGTTATGTTTGCCAGAAACCCGAATGCAGACTTGAGAATTGACGGCACGTGTATAGTCGCGTGTTCCTTGTCCCAAAAAAACATCCTTAAACTGGTTCATGCCTGCATTGGTAAACAATAAGGTCGGGTCATTTTGAGGAACAACAGGACTTGACTTTACAGCGGTATGTCCTTTAGAGACAAAAAAATCGATAAAAGCCTGACGAAGGTGTGCGCTTTTCACGGTTGGAAACTACTTCGAAGACTTTGATTTGAAAAAAGTAGATTTAAAAAACTGAACCCACGTTTGAACATCGGTTAAGGTATCTACTCGTTTTGCAATAGTATTGACGCGAGCAAGAAACTGAATAATTTGAAGGCCAATTACAATCAAAATAATCAGTAAAGCCAAACCTAAAAAATATCCAGCAAAACAGAGGCTGCAACCCATGCGAATTCTCCTTTAAGCCGCCACTTCAGAGGTGTCGATATCCTCTTTAGGGGTGTTTGATTTTTTTTTATCTTCTACAATTTTACCCAACTTATCAATGCCATGTTTGATAGCATCGATCGTTTTGTGTACAGCTACTTCTGTTTTTTCTTTGGCATCTTGAATAAATTCATCATTAATTTTAGCCATTTTTTTGATTTTTTTTCGAGCCTCCTCACCTGAGGTGGGCGCTAATAAAAGTCCGCTAGCAGCGCCAATAAGTCCACCAAGAATAATGCCTCCTAAAAAATAACCTTTTTTACTCATTTCGGTCTCCTTCTAAAAATAATACTTCTATCATAACGATAAAGCGACCTCTTGGCCAATGTGAAATCCAAAGTGACTAAATCCATGATTTAACGCCACAATAAAGGGCACCTGATTTGCAGACGGTCCAAAATGTTGAATAGGGCCTGGATTTGAAAAGGCATCATTTAACGCCCAAAACGAACGTCTTGCGGCAAAGTACATAAAGGCAGGAGAGTCTATCTCCACTAAAGCTTTTTGAATCACAACCATGGTTTCCTGGCCTCTAAACTCTGTGTTCATTAAGCTGGTCAAAGGCAACCCAATAGGTTTTCCGCCCTTGTCTAAATCGGTGAGTGCTGCCATATAGCCCGTGTGTCCACCCAACAATAACGAGCCTGCGGTTAAACCTAAATTGAAGGTATACGAGGCATCAAAAAGGGTGGGGGCTCCGCAGCGGCCTTCATATCCAAAAAAATGACTATTAGAGGAGAATTTAAACTGAATAAATTTTTCATATTCCTTAGGACTTACCTCGATTTTTCCGGGACCAAAATAGACATCGGGATTGGTTTTCATATCCTTTATTTTGGCTTTGACCATGTCGATCAAAAGTTGTTCCGTAGGTATTTGAGATACCTGTAAATTTCCGTGAGAATCTCGGTCTAAAAGAAGCTGGGTCTTAATGGGTTCAGGCAAAGATCCGAACAAGGCTGAAAAAGTCTTAGGTAGTTTATTCTGTATAAAGGTTACCCGTTCTTGCCCAGAGAGAAGATCCATTTCAGCAGAGAATTGGGCCATGAGGGCATTCAGCTCTTTGATTAAAAGTTGAAATTCGGGAATAAATTCAATCATGCCTTCTGGGACAAGGACCACACCATAAGCCATCCCCTTAAGAGCCCTTTGAGCAACAACCCGAGCAATAGAAAGGATAATTTCCTCAAGGGTTTGCTTTTTTGCGCTCATCTCTTCCGAAATGAGAGTAAGGGTGGGCTTGGTTTGTAAGGCCACTTCCAGGGCCACATGGCTGGCACTTCTCCCCATTAATTTAACAAAATGCCAATATTTTCTAGACGAGGGCGTATCTTGAAGAATATTGCCGACCATCTCTGCATAAATTTTTGTGGCAGTATCAAATCCAAAACTAATAGGAACCCAGGCACCGGCTTGCAAATCGCCATCGATTGTTTTGGGGACACCGACAACAGCACATGTTTCAGAGACTAAAAATTCTGCTAAAAATGCTGCATTTGTATTAGAGTCATCTCCTCCGATAATGACAATGCCATCTAGCTTGAATTTTCGAACAGTTTGCCGGACCTGTTCGTATTGTTCTTTGGTTTTGATTTTGGTGCGGTCTGAACCGAGAAAATCAAAACCACCCAAGTTGGTGACTGTTGCCAGATTTTCAGGAGTGATCAGAAATAAATCCCCCGTGATCAGCCCTTTAGGGCCTGATTTTACCCCATACAGAACATTGTGACTGCCAAGGGCCTTTTGAAGGCCTAAAATGACGTTATGGCCACCAGAAGCAGGCCCTCCTGAAAATAACACAGCAATATTTTTTCCGGAAACAGAAATCGATTCCCCTGTGGCTTCTAATAGATGAGTATCGTTTTTTTGAACTAAATTTGGAAATAAAGGGGCTACATGGATATCTTTGAGTGGGAGTTGAACGGAGGAAGGCTGAAACGCCGCAGCTTTCAGGATACCCTGATGGATAAAGTGTTCTGAAACGCTAACTCCAGCGTTTCGAAGGTGATTTTCTAAAAGAGAGTGTCTATTCTCGGTTTGAGTAAGTTTTTTACTTAAATCAAGGGTGTTTATTTTTGTTTTAAGAGTGTCTTCTGTCGTAATCATTGGGATTTATAGGCCTTTCTTTAAGATTTTCTGAATTAAACCGGAAGTAGAGCATCCCGGTCGAAATGGCAAAATTTTAACTTCACCACCATAGGACGTGATTAGGGGATATTCGGGCAATTCAGAAGCTACATAGTCGCCTCCTTTGACATGAATATCGGGTTTTAACTGTTCCAGAAGTGGGATAGGTGTTGTGTCTTCAAACACCACAATGGCATGAATCGCTTCAAGTCCAGACAAAACCAAAACACGGTCTTCTTCACGAACCACCGGTCGTTCAATGCCTTTGATAGTTTGAATAGAGACATCTGAATTAAGCCCTAATATCAAAATATCGCCCAATGCTTTAGCTTGAGTCAAATAGCAGACATGGCCCGCATGTAAGAGATCGAAACACCCATTGGTAAAAACGACCTTCTTGCCTTTTTTTCGCCACCACTCGCGTAAGATAACAGCATCCGAAAGGGTCATTTTTTTTGAAAGCGAAACAGGATCTATATAGCGCATAAAAAGGTCTGAATTTCTTCCAAAGTTGTGGTGGCGGTCCCTAGTTTTCCTACAACAATACCTGCGGCGGCATTGGCTAAACGGGCTGCAGCAGACATCTCTAACCCGGCACTAAGGGCAATGCTAAAAAGGGCAATCACGGTGTCTCCCGCTCCTGTGATGTCAAAAACCTCTTGAGCAATAGTGGGAATATCTGTTTTTCCCCCCTGCTTGGTAATAAGCGTCATGCCTTTTTCTGAACGTGTAATAAGGAGAGCTTCTAATTTTAATTTTTCAATAAGAATGAGACCTTCTTTTAATATTTCCTCTTCACTAGAAAGTAACTTTTTAACCACTGTTTGAAATTCATGGAAATTCGGGGTTAAGACGGTAGCGCCCTGATATTTTTCATACGAGTCTCCCTTAGGATCCGCAATAACAGGCAGGTGTAAATGTTTAGCCATTTGAATCACTTTTTGAGTTAGTGGCGCAGAAAGGGTTCCCTTTAGGTAGTCAGACAAAATGACGCCATGTGCACAAGGTAAAACTTTTTGAACCTGTTTTAGAATTTTCTGATCAACCACCCTAGAAAAGGGGCGGGTATCTTCGCGATCGACCCGTACGACTTGCTGATGATGGGCAATAATGCGCGATTTTAAAATAGTAGGACGGGTATTGTCGATCACCATGTCGTCGGGAGAAACATGGCAAAGGCGCAACTCTTGCAGTAATTTTATGCCGGAATTGTCTTTTCCGATCACCCCAACTAAGCGGGCTGTATTAGAAAGGCTTTGAATATTATGGGCTACGTTTGCTGCACCACCAGGAATGAGTGTCGTTGATTCAACTTTGCAGATAGGAACCGGGGCTTCCGGTGAAATGCGATTAACCTTGCACCAGTGGAATTCATCAAGCATTACATCGCCGAGAACCACAAGGGTCTGGTTTCGGCATGTGTGAATATATGAAAGAATTTCTTTAGGTGTCATATGTTATTCAATTTTAACGCATTATAGCAGCATAGCAACCCCAATATGGGGACCAAAGTCGGCGGATAGTGCGTCATGAGCGGGCTGTATTAAAAGCGCGATGTGTGGGTAGCTTTTTTTAATAAAGGTTTCAATGAGAGATGCTTCTTGAAAAAACAGGTGATATTCAATGACTATTTTTGAGGGAAGAAGTGATGATTTTTCTAGGGTATCCTGAATAATAATCATAAGAGCTTGAGTAGATTCGGAAACAGATTGAGAGACTCTAGATATTTCAATGGGTTCATGAAAAGATAAAAGAGGAAAAGACTTAGGAGGAACTTTTCTAGAGGCGGGTTTTTTCTGAAGACGTTTAAACCAAAATTGATTTTGAATGGTACCTAGGGAGGGAATAACCCAGTATCTTACCCTTGAAAGGGTGTGCTCGGTAGCTTGGGCAATATTGAGGACGGAGTGGCCATGTTCAAATTGCGATACCAAATGCTCAATCAATAAACGTAACCCTATTCCAAATGTCTTTGAATCAATCACTTTAATCTGTGTTTCAAGCTTGTAAGAGGCATGTTTGGCGTAATGACAGGCGTGCCAATATTCAGCATCGGGTAAAATGGCATATATTCGAGGAAATCCAGCCTGCAGAAGGTGTTGAAAAATGTCGGTAAAGCCCTGTAAATATTGAGACATATCCCCAGGGACAACTTTAATTCCGGTATGTGACAGTAAGGTTTCCGGTAAGCTCGCAGAGGGGGTTGTAACAATGGCCAATTGGGTGTCTAGAGTCGCCATATCTGTTGGAATAAAGGCATTGTCCGCCGGCATGATAGCAGCGGAGGGGGTTAGTGATGATTCTGAGGTGGTTCGGACATCATGGGAAAGTTTTTGGGCAAGCGGTGACAATTGAACCCCTTGTTGACGAATGGTGCTGAGTCGATCGTTGTCTGTGGCCGGAGAGGCATTTCTCAGAGGGGTGACGGAAGGGGGTGACAATAGGGATTCAGGCTTCAGTTGAAGGGTGATGGAAGAGGTAGCCCCACCAGATGTTTGAGGGGATAAAACGGTCTGGATATTGGGTAATTCGGACAAGCTCTGCTCTAGAATGGCAACGGCCTGAGAAACTTCGGGTTCTTGTCGATCAATAGCAGGTAATTGAGTCAAAATAGCTTGAAGGCTGTCTCGATCAAGTGTTCCAGCTAAGGTGGCGATATTTCTCGCAATACTGGCAATAAACAGGGTGTCATGATCACCGGAGGCATAGGGAATAAGTTGTTGAACGAGGGCATTAATGAGCCAGCTGTCTTGGATTGTTTTGTCAAAAGCAACACTCATAAGTCCGATGAGTCTAGTTTGACCTAAAACTTTATCAGAATAGAGAGGATTATTGATAACGGCAAAAAAATCAGCTGGATGTGTAGGTGGATTTTGAGCCAAATTTTGGAGGTCCTCTTGAAACTTTACAAGTAACGAGTGAGGGGTTTCTTCTGAAACAGAGACAATGGCAGGGGCAACCGTTTTTTCTAAAACAGCTAAAGCTTTTGCGGAATCAATCGAAGACGAAGAAGGGATCTCTTTTTTAGGGGATATTCCGACAACATCCTTTGCAAGCTCAGGGAGTGATTCGATGGCTTTCTTTTGGGGCGCCCCTTGCGCCTGGACGGGATTAATCATAACAATAAGTGATTAATAAGGATTCGAGAGAACTCTTCACCCGTGATGTTTTTTTTAGGGCCCACCAAGGCAAGCGCATTCTCGAGTTTCTCTGCTTTTTGAAGATACCCAATATGGGCAAGCAGCATCGCTGCAGCCTTGATAATGGAAGAAGGGTCTGCATAGGGCGCACGACCCTCTTGCACCATTCGAGGGGCACTGCCATGGATGGCCTCAAACATGGCCCACTTTTTTCCAATATTAGCACTGCCTGCGGTACCCACTCCGCCCTGAATCTGAGCGGCCTCATCGGTCAAAATATCTCCATATAAATTAGGCATAACCATCACCTGAAATTCAGCACGTCTAGAAGGATCAAGAAGTTTAGCTGTCATAATATCAATAAACCACTCATCAAGTGTAATGCCTGGGTACTCTTGAGCAATTTTTTTAGCTGTTTCCGAAAACATACCATCTGTGGTTTTGATAATGTTGGATTTTGTGACAGCCGTGACGCGGGTCTTGCCATTTTTTTTGGCAAATTCAAAGGCGAGACGAATAATGCGTTCGCATCCCGGTTGGGTGGCAACCGTAAAATCTAAACCGATATCTTCGCTGACCTGAATTCCTTTTGAGCCTAAGATATAAGCGCCTTCTGTATTTTCACGAAAAAAACACCAATCAATGCCTAATTCAGAGACTTTGACAGGGCGAACATTGGCAAATAAATCAAGTTCACGGCGCATGGCCACATTGGCACTTTCAATGTTGGGATACCCATCGCCCTTTTGTGGAGTTGTGGTGGGGCCTTTGAGAATCACATGGCAGGATTTTAATTCAGACAAAACATCATCTGGAATGGCTTTCATTTGTTCAATACGATTTTCAATCGTAAGACCCTCAATGGTCTTAATAATCACCTTCCCAGATTTGAGCTCTTCCTCAAGAAGGTGATGAAGAATGCGAGAGGCTTCGATAGAAATAGATTCTCCGATACCATCACCTGGGCAAATTCCGATAATCACAGAAGATAACGTTTCAAAGTGTGTCCATTCTGTGTGTGTATTCATCACATCTATACGATTTGATTGTTGTAAAAGAAGGGTTTTAACATGATCAAGTGCTGTTTCTAGCTGTTTCTCGGTTATCATAAGGTCTCCTCAAAAGCAGTAAGTGTGTTTTTCATGAGCATGGCAATTGTCATAGGCCCTACACCTTTTGGAACGGGTGTAATGGCAGAGACTTTAGGTTCTACAGAATCATAGTCTACATCACCTACTAATATAAACCCAGGCCCTGGTGTCGCAGGGACCCTATTAATCCCCACATCAATCACGATTGCACGGTCTTTTACCATGTCTTCTGTGACAAAGTGAGGTTTCCCAATCGCAGAAATTAAAATATCACCTTGTTGGGTAATTTCTGCTAAATTTTCAGTATGAGAGTGGCATATCGTCACCGTTGCGTTGAACTCTCTCTGAATAAGCATGGCCGCAAGGGGCTTTCCTACAATATTACTTCTACCCAAAACAACCACATGTTTGCCTTGAGTGGGGATATTGTAATACTTTAATAACTCACAAACGCCATAAGGCGTACAAGGTTTCAAAGAGGGGAGTCCTAAAAGTAAATTGCCAATGTGAAGGGGGTGAAAGCCATCGACATCTTTGTCTGGCGAAATTCGCTGAAGCAAGGAGGCCTCATTAAGCCCCTTAGGGAGCGGTAATTGTAATAATATGCCATTCACAGAAGGGTCTTGATTGAGTGAATGAATCAGCGATTCAAGCTCAATTTCTGTGGCGGTTGAAGGTAGAAGATGCTCAAAAGAGGTAATGCCAACCGCGGCACATGCCTTTTTTTTCATTCCCACATAGGCCTGAGAGGCCGGGTTTTCTCCAACCAAAATCACGGCAAGGCCAGGTACCCTTTGCGTGTTTTTTCTAAGGAATTCGATGCGGTGACGAATTTTCTCTTGAATATCATGGGCGACGGGGTGTCCGAGAAGGGTGATTGCCATATTATTCCTTTAAACGAGCAGTAAGGCGTTGATTATCTTCAATCCCACCTTCATATTTGTTATAGGTGCCTTCTTTATAGCCTTGATCTTGACGTTGATGGTTAAGCTCATTTTTTTTAAAATAAAGGTCAATGACTTCTTTTGCATCCAGTTGCGCGGTCATACACATAGAAACCCAAAAATGCAAAATATCGACGAGCTCTATTTTGACGTTGTCCCAATTGTCGTCCATTTTTTTCCACCATTTCCAACTCAAACTATCAATAGCCTCGGCAGACTCTTGTCGCATGGCCAGTTCAAATTGAAAAAAAAGTTTTTTTCTCAATTCAGGATCGAAGATATCTTGTTCAAACTGCGGGTTAATACGCTTGTTTAACTCAAGCTGTTTCTTAAATATCGCCTCTAAATCCATTAATGTCTCCTTCACGGTTGGGAATGGAATCAGTGTAATGCATGCGCCCCTTTTTTGTTAAGAGGAGTAAGCCTATGTTAGACTATGAGCAGTCTAACTTTTTTAAAGGAGGTATTATTATGGGTACAGAGTCTGATTCATGTTCATCGTCCCCTTGTGGCTGTGCATGTCCGTGTCATAAATCCGTTGGCGTTTTGATTATATTATTTGGGCTTACGTTTCTATTGGGAGCCTTTGATATCATCAGCGCAAGAATGGTGAGTCTTATTTGGCCAACCTTAATTGTTTTGGTAGGTTTGAAAAAGACCATGACGGGTATGTGCAAGTGTTGTAAAAAAGGGTAATTCCTTCTTTATGTACAAAGAGACAAAGGCTCACTCGAAAGAGTGGGCCTTTTGTTTGAAAGGGATGCATTGGCATAAGGAAAGGGACCCCTCACAGAGGGACTTTATGAGAGGGTGTCGGGGAGTAGTGCAAACTTTTTATAGTGCTCAAAATGCATATCGAGCGATTCTTTGGTAAGTTTTTTAAGTTGATTCAAGCTAAAGTCCCTGACAGTATGGGAAGAAATAAGGGTACCTACGATCATGGCCTTTCTGAATGTGGCTTCATCAAGGGTCTTTGCGTGGGCTAAGTAACCACAAATGCCACCTGCAAAACTATCTCCGGCCCCAGTAGGGTCGACCAAATCAGATAGTGGAACGGCAGGACATACAAAATAATCGTGGCCATTGTACATGACAGAGCCATGTTCTCCTTTTTTAACAATAACTCTTTTAGGACCCATGGCGATAAGCTTGGGCATGGCGTCAATAATGCTATTGCTTTGGGTAAGTTGCTTAATCTCTTGGTCATTGAGTATAACAAGGTCAACAAGCTTGAGTGTTTCAATAAGGGATTCTTTTTTGGTGTCGATCCAGAAATTCATGCTATCTAAAACGGTGAGTGTGGGATGGGTAAACTGCTTGATTACTTTGCGTTGTAGGTCGGGATCAATATTGCCTAGAAATACAACAGCGGAGCCCTGGATATGGGCAGGGACAATGGGGTCGAATTCCAACAGAACGTTCAAATCGGTGGCCACTGTATAGGCCTGATTCATATCATCTTTGTAATAGCCTTTCCAATGAAAGGTGTCTCCGTCTGAGTGTGTAATGCCATCCGTATTAATATTCCGGGTATGAAAAAAATCTAAATGTTCTTGAGGGAAATCTTTTCCGATGATACTAATTAAATTAACCGGAGAAAAGATGCTGGCCGCCGTGCCCGCAAAAGAGGCCGATCCTCCAAGAAGTTTCTCAAAAGATCCGAAAGGGGTCTCGATTGTATCAAATGCAACAGTACCAATAATAGCAACAGAAGACATATTTTTTCCTTTGTTTAAGCGTAAATAGTGGTTTCACAACGGCTACAAATGCCATTGTGTAGAGGGACAAATTTCCAACAACGACCACATTTATCCCCCTGTAATTTTTCTATGGTTATCTTTTCACTAGTGTTGCTAATTTCAACCTGACTTACAATCAATAGCGAGGGGAAATCTTTAAAGGCTAAGGCCTGTGTGAGTGTACCAGGTAAAGTAACCTTGGTTTCAAGAAAACTTTTAATAAGTTTGTCTGAGCGTAATTTTTCAAGCTTTTGATAAACCTCGTCACGAATGCGAAGCAACAGAGTCCATTTTTCTGAAGAGAGTTCATTCCACGCAGGTTGGACCGTGGGGAATGATTCAAGATGAATGCTAGAGGCTTTATGAGGAGCTTTAAAATAGCGATAGGCGTCTTCGGCAGTAAACGCAAGGATAGGTGCAGTGAGTCGAATTAAGGTGTCTGCAATGATGTGTAGTGTGGTTTGGGTGCTAAGTCTGGTTTGACTGGTGGGATGATCACAGTAAAGCCTGTCTTTGACCATATCTAGATACAGCGAGCTTAATTTAACCGTACAAAATTCGTGAATCGCATAGGTAGCTTGATGAAAGTCAAACTCGTGGTAAAAGGTGGTGACAGTTTGGATGAGCTCGTTGAGGCTGAATAATGCCCATTGATCAATTTCTTGAAGATGTTCGTAGGGTAATATCTGCATGGCAGCGTCAAAATCATATAAATTGCTAAGGCAAAATCGAATAGTATTGCGTACTTTTGAGTAAGAATCTCGGCATTGATTTAATATGCCTGGAGAAAGACCAATGTCATTTTTAAAATCGGTGTGGGCAATCCACCATCTGAGAACGTCTGCTCCATAGTCTCTAATAACTTGGTCCGGAGAAATCACATTTCCAATTGACTTGCTCATTTTTCGGCCCTTATCATCAACCAGAAAACCATGGGTGAGCACTTCTTTATAGGGGGCCTTTCCATTGGAACCTATTCCAATAAGAAGCGATGAATGAAACCAGCCGCGATGTTGATCTGATCCTTCTAAGTAAAGATTGGCCTGATCGAGATGAAGGCGAGACTGAACAACTTCGGAAAAGCTGGAGCCGGATTCGAACCATACATCTAAAATATCTTGTTCTTTGTGAAAGTTTTGTGTGCCACAGGCCGTACAGACGAGTTCAGGGTGTCCAGAAAGAATATCCTGAGGTGATTTTGAAAACCAGGAAGAGGTTCCTTCTTTTTCAACCATGTGGGCAATGGCCTCAATAAAGGGAGCTTCTAGTGCGCTGTGTCCGCAACTGCAGGTCAAAACAGGGATGGGAATTCCCCAAAAGCGTTGTCTAGAAATGCACCAGTCCGGTCTGTTTTGGATCATGGCATAAATACGGTTTTCACCCCAAGCCGGATACCACTTGGTTGTTTGAATGGCCTCAAGGGAGGCTTCTCGAAGTGTTTTAGGTAAATGTTTCATCGGGACATCTAAAGCAACAAACCATTGGGGTGTAGCCCTAAAAATAACCGGATTTTTACACCTCCAGCAATGGGGATAGCTGTGTTTAATAAAAACAAGTTTAAGAAGATTCTGTTTTTCTTCAAGACGTTGGCCAATGGCTTTGTTTGCCTCAAAAACAGGTTGTCCGACCCACTCTACCTCGGAAGTAAATCGGCCTTTTTCGTCCACGGGCATAATCATGTCAAGTTTATAGAGGAGCCCTACTTGATAGTCGTCTTGGCCATGTCCTGGTGCAATATGAACAAAGCCTGTTCCGTCTTCCTGGGTGACATAATCAGCCGTTACAATGCCCGAGAGCCTCTCTAGAAAAGGATGCCGCGTCTGTGTAGCGAAAAGTGATTTTCCATTCAAAGTACCTAATACCCAAGTATCAGTTAGTTCAAGCTTATCACAAAGCATATTTTGTAAGCCTTCGGCGCAGATAAAAACACCCTTATGAGAATGAAACACAACATACTGAAAGCTAGGATGAGCCGCAACGGCCACGTTTGCCGGCAGAGTCCACGGTGTAGTCGTCCAAACCAAGACAGACGCTTCTTTCCCTTTGAGAATAGCCGATAAATCAGGGGAAGGTTCAGTGACTCTAAAGGTGACATAAATAGAAGGAGACCGATGATCGGCGTATTCAATTTCAGCTTCTGCCAATGCTGTTTCGCAGTGGGTACACCAGTGAATCGGTTTTCTGCCTTTATAAATCAAGCCATTGGCGGCCATTCTTCCGAATTGTCGAATAACATTGGCCTCATACGAAGGGGTGAGTGTAAGATAAGGCTGTTCCCATTCGCCCATGACCCCCAAACGTTGGAAGTCTTTTTTTTGAGTTTCTACGTAGGAAAGAGCAAATTCTTTACAGCGGTTTCTAAACCAAGGGATGTCCCTTTTTTTCTCTTCTTGACCTTGTGTTTTAAGTTCCTTAAGGACTTGGGTTTCGATAGGAAGCCCATGGCAGTCCCATCCAG
The DNA here is from genome assembly GCA_023249195.1 of bacterium. Classification (GTDB taxonomy): domain Bacteria; phylum Margulisbacteria; class Marinamargulisbacteria; order SXXA01; family JAHFDB01; genus JAHFDB01. Next base: position 15,772 of record JAHFDB010000019.1, read on the forward strand.
GAATATAGGGGCTGGAATGGCCTGTCATGATTTTAATTCGGACAATGATATCTTTTAAAATTTTATTCAGGGCATGTCCCATATGAATATTACCATTGGGGTAGGGCGGACCATCATGTAAGACATAGGTCGCAGAGGCAGTGGCTTGCTTTTGTTTTATCGCCTTATAAAGCTCTGTTTCTTCCCATTTCTTGAGTAGATCAGGCTCAATCGAAGCTAGACTGGCTCGAATATTGAAGTCTGTCTGCGGAAGATTAACGGTTTCTTTTAACGAAAGATGTTCGGACATAGGGCGTTTATTCTATAAAGGCCTTAGCGTTGTGGCAAGTGTCGCGAAAAACATGCTCTTGGACTAAATTTATCAAAAAATACACGCTGTGAATTTCAAAAATAAAAGGTAGAATTTCAATATGGCATTTCTCAAAAGAGTTTTTCAGTTTTATGGTTATATGACAGTTCTGATTTTGTTTATGGGCTCTGTTTATGCTCAAGAACCTGTTCATAAATCCAAACGCAAACCCAAGGTACATAAAGCTGTGGCAGTAAAGTCAGGTACGCATGGTACTGCTAAATCGACAAAGCCATTAAAAACAATTCCAATTGAAAAGCAAGAGGCGCTTCCAGAGAGAGTTCAGATAGAGAAAAAAGTTCAGGTAGAAAAAAAAGAAATGGTTTCCGCTCTGAGCGTACCGATTGAGGTCGAGTGGTCTGGAATGGTAGAGCCTACCTCCATTAAAAAAAATGTCGTGCAAGAGGTGTCTCTGTGGACAAGTATTCCTATCTTGAAAGACGAAACCTCTAAAAAGTTATTTACGATGTCTTCTCAGTCCGTCAAAATAAAGGGTGTCTTGGTTCAAGATAAATCAGGCAAGTGGAGTTTGAAAGTCAAATCCACAGAACCTTTTCAAGACACCCCTTAAATTATTTTACTGTGGGCCTAACATCTCTTGAGGTCTGACATAAGCATCAAACTGTTCCGAGGTTAAAAATCCTAAAGACAAGCATGCTTGTTTTAGAGACGAATGATCCTTATGGGCTTTTTTCGCTACCTGCGCAGCCTTGTCATATCCAATGTGGGGGTTTAGAGCGGTAACAAGCATCAAAGAGTTTTCTACATAATGATTAATCTGAGTTAAATTGACTTCAATCCCATTCACACAATGCTCAACAAAATGGTGGCAAGACCCGGTGACAATCCGAATGGAATGCAATAAATTATGAATCATAACGGGTTTGAATACGTTAAGTTCAAAGTTTCCTTGCGATCCTGCAAACATAATGGCGCCATCGTTTCCCATCACTTGTGCACACACCATGGTCATCGCTTCACTTTGGGTAGGGTTTACCTTTCCGGGCATAATCGAAGAGCCAGGTTCATTTTCTGGTAGGCTAAGTTCTCCAAGCCCGCAACGTGGGCCGGAGCCTAACCAGCGAATATCATTGGCAATTTTCATCAACGAACATGCCAATGTTCGAATGGCCCCATGTGCCATGACGATGGCATCGTGACTTGCGAGTGCTGCAAATTTATTAGGTGCCGAGGTGAAAGCGAGGCCGGTTAAATCGGCAATGCGTTCAGCGGCTTTTAGGGCAAGCTGTGGGTGTGTATTTAAACCTGTTCCGACAGCGGATCCTCCAACGGCAAGTTCAAGAAGATGCGGGATGGTCATCGTAAGGCGTTCTAGATTTTGGTCAAGCTGGGCGACATAGCCTGAAAACTCCTGACCTAAAGTGAGGGGGACAGCATCCATTAAATGGGTTCTCCCAATTTTAATGACAGAGGTGAATTCTTGGGCTTTGACATGTAGAGAATCTCGAAGTTTCTGAACAGATGGAATTAATCGATGAATCAGTTCCTCAGCAGCAGCAATGTGCATAGCGGTTGGAAAAGTATCGTTAGACGATTGAGACATGTTGACATGGTCATTAGGATGAATAGGGGTTTTACTTCCCATGACTCCCCCCGCAAGTTCAATCGCTCGGTTTGAAATAACCTCATTAGCATTCATATTGGTTTGAGTGCCACTGCCTGTTTGCCACACCCGCAGAGGGAAATGATCATCAAGTTTGCCTGAAATAACCTCGTCAGCAGCCGTCACAATCAAGTCTTTTTTATCTTGAGGAAGCTTGCCAAGGTCACAGTTTACTTGAGCAAGGGCTTTTTTCAAAAGTCCAAACGCGCGAATCATTTCTCGAGGCATGACGTCCTGTCCAATGCCGAAATAGATCAAGGATCGGGCTGTTTGAGCGCCATAATAACGGTCTTGAGGAACCTCGATATTTCCCATGGTATCTGATTCTAGGCGATGCGTGTCTGTAGGCATTAGGGTCATTTTAATAGGCTCCTTTTTTAGGTACTTGTGTTTGTTGGGATTCTATCTTATGATACTCTAACCGATTTTTTAAGGGCTTTTCTTCAAAGTTATCCCAAAAACAATCTGGTAAAATTTTTCAGTTTAAGGAGTTCACATGGATATTTTTGTAGGCAACATCTCTTTCTCTTCAACAGAAGACGATTTGAGAAATTTATTTTCAGAGCACGGTAATGTTTCCTCTGTTAAAATCATTAAGGATATGGAAACAGGACGCTCTAGAGGATTTGCTTTCGTTACAATGCCTGACGAATCAGAAGCTAATAAAGCTATTGAAAGCCTAAATAACAACGACTTCCAAGGAAGAACTTTGAAGGTGAATCAATCACGGCCTAAAACAGAAAGCCGTCCAAGACGTTAATTTTTTCTTTTTAAAAATTTCGTAAAATCAAATCCCTGCCCTTAAAAGCAGGGATTTTTTTTTATTTATAAAGATCAGTACCCCTGTTGCAAAATCACGCAAATCAGATAAAATATATCACACTATGTGTCGCATGAACCCCCGGGTTGATTTTGCTTTTAAAAAACTCTTTGGTTCCGAAGAGAATAAAGATATTTTGCTGCCCTTTCTGAATGCTGTTTTGCCCCCTCATGACCAAATTGTTTCTCTGGAACTCAAAAATCCCTATAATCTCAAAGATTATGAGGATGATAAACTCTCTATTCTCGATATCCGTGCGGTTGATAATCAGGGGCGTCATATTACCATCGAAATGCAAATTTCAAATCACCTTGATTACGAGAAACGTGCCCTTTTTTGTTGGTCGGACGTTTATGCCAAACAGCTTGGACAAGGTGACTCTTACACTAAACTCAAAAAAACAATTGGCATTCACGTACTCAATTTTAATCTTCTGGATGAAGAGCCCTACCATAACATATACAAGGTTAAAAATCTGTATTCCAATGCCCTCGCTTTTGACCACTTTCAGCTGCATACTATCGAACTGAAAAAATTTACTACAGACATGACTCACCTCAAAACGGCACTGGACCGGTGGACCACCTTTCTTATCCGGGCTAATGAACTCTCAAAAAATAATATCCCCACAGCATTATCCTCAGAACCAGGTCTATCCAAGGCTATTTCTGTTCTTGAAACAATTTCTCTTGATAGGGATGAAAGACAACGCTACGAAGATCAGTTGAAGGCACTTCGCGATCAGGAGTCTGTTATCCGCACTGCACAAATTCTGGGTGAGGAAATGGGTGAAAAACGGGGTGAAAAACGAGGAGAAAAACGAGGAGAAAAACGAGGAGAAAAACGAGGAGAAAAACGAGGAGAAAAACGGGGGCTGGAAAAGGGGCGGATTGAGGCTGAATCTAAAATGGTTAAAAACATGTCTCAATCTGGAGTATCGATCGATCAAATTTCCCAGTTTACCGGCCTCTCCGTCGATCACATACAGAATCTCATTCAGAACTAATTCTGTTTATAATAGAAGATATGAAAAAAGCATCATTGATACTCAGTGTTGACCTAGGAACTACAGGAAATCGTGCGATGGCCTTTAGTCAAGAGGGGTTCTGCAGGGCCTCTTCTTATGCAGAATTTACCCAAATCTTTCCTCATCCTGGATGGGTTGAACATGACCCTGAATTGCTTTGGAAAACGGCTCTCAAGGTGATCCAAGAAGTTGTCCAGAAGGTGGGGGCGGATTCAATATATGCGATAGGTATTACCAATCAGCGTGAAACCACACTGATATGGAATAAGCACACCGGAAAACCTGTTTATAATGCGATTGTATGGCAATGTCGCAGAACCTCCGCACTCTGTAAACAATTGAAGCCCTATGCCCCGATAATTAAACAAAAAACGGGGCTTTTTCTAGATCCGTACTTTTCTGCCACAAAAATTCAATGGATTCTCGACACCCTTCCTCAAGCCAGGCTGCAAGCTGAAAAAGGCGATCTTCTTTTTGGGACCGTAGATACATGGATTTTATGGAAACTTACTGGGGGAAAGGTGCACGCGACCGATCCTAGCAACGCTTCTCGAACAATGCTCTATAATATTCACACCCTTTCCTATGATCCTGAGCTCTTAAATATATTCCACATTCCCGCCCACATGCTTCCGGAAGTAAGGCCTACTTTTGGGCCCTTTGGCATGACAGATAAAGCTGTTTTACACTCAGAAATCCCCATAATGGGGGTCATCGGCGATCAGCAAGCCGCCTTTTTTGCTCAAGGAGGCTGGGAGGAGGGTGTCGTTAAAAATACCTATGGAACAGGACTTTTTGTTGTGGCTTCTACGGGCGACCTTGTTCCTGAGTCTGGAAAGCTGGTGAATACCATTGCTTGGCAACAAAACAAAAAAGTGACCTATGCGGTTGAAGGGAGCATTTTTATCGGTGGGGCAGCTATCCAATGGCTCAGAGACGGGCTGGGGATTATTCAGCATGCAAGCGAAACGGAACCCCTTGCGAAGACGCTAAAAGACAATGAAGGGGTCTATTTTGTACCAGCCTTGACCGGTCTGGGAGCCCCTTATTGGGTTCCAGAGGCCCGAGGGATTCTAACTGGCCTCACTCGAGGCACGGGGAAAGCACATATTGTGCGTGCAGCCCTCGAATCGATGGCCTACCAAACCCGAGATGTTATTGAAGAAATTCAGGCAATGGGCGTTTCTATTGATCAGCTCAAAGTCGATGGAGGGGCCTGTAAAAATCATTTTTTAATGCAATTTCAGGCAGACTTACTGGCTATTCCTGTAGAAAAACCCAAAATGGAAGAGACAACGGCCTTCGGGGCAGCCGGTGTTGCGGGCATTGCCTCAGAGTTTTGGACCTATGCCTCATTTTCCAAATGCCGTAAACGTGACAGTCTTTTTACACCGTCTATGATCGAATCGGAAAGAAATCGCCTCTATTCAGGATGGAAAGAGGCGGTCCAAAAATGTCTCTAGCCGACCTTTTTCCGACACTAACTCTCGAAAAAAGCCAGCGCCGATCCATTGCCATTGGCGTCTATTCCGATGACCGCATCACCGTCAGAGCACCCTTGAGGGTATCTTTGAGGGACATAGAGCGTTTCGTTATCGAAAAAACCCCCTGGATTCAAAAACGCCTTGAACATAATCGACGCCACCGTGAGAAATTCCCCCCCATGACCTGCAAAGAGGGAGATTCGATTCTTTATTTAGGCCAGGACTATCGACTCACCCTTCTCAAGGAAAAAAAACAAAAGGTGTGGTTAGACCAAAATCAGTTATGCCTTTCTCTCAAACAAGACAGCGCCCCTAAAGAAACCGTGATCAAGCTATTGCATCAGTGGTTTAAAGCCCAAGCAACAGATATTTTACAAGACCGAGTCGACCTCTATGCACCACTCATTCCCAAACCCTTCAAAGGCATTCGATTCAGACGCATGAAAAGCCGTTGGGGAAGCTGCTCTTATCACGGAGAATTATGTTTTAATTGGCTACTCATTATGGCCCCGATTGAGGTTGTCGATTATGTGGTTATTCATGAATTGTGTCATTTGGTGCATCACAACCACTCGCAAAAATTTTGGAATTTAGTGCACACCTACATGCCTGATTATAAACAGCACAAAGAATGGCTAAAACAGCATGGAAACAGATTGATGCTGGGTAGCGGTAAATAATACCAATATAAAATAGCTAGGTTCACATTTATTGAAATTTCTAATAGAATTTATTCGATAATGTCCATAGAGAATGTTTTTTCTCAAATAATAATAAGATAAATAAAGGAATTTTTTATGGCTATGGCCGCAGCAGGTTTAACAGCATCATTTGTACCGCAGTTAGGACTTAAGTCTACACCAGGTAAAGCCCCAGAGAAGCTTACACCCCTGACTAAAGTCCAGTTGCTGGACGAAATAGTAAGGTTTCACACTATATATAGCCCTAGTCCTTCTAGTCCGGTACCACCCGAAAGAATTGTAGGGATTGAGACAATGAAGTATCTGGCCGAACAGTGGGATAAACTTCCTTTCCTAAATGTATATGTTTTGGGAAGGGCTAACTTTATAGACGCAGACGCACCAGGAGGATTTCTAGGGAATTCAATAAGTAGAACACATCTTCTCATTATAGAAACTAAGGCCGACGGACTTGTCATTATAGATTTGGCGAGTAAGTTTGGGACGAATGTTGCTGTTGAGGGAAGAGGGGCTCCAGTCTTTGTACACTCAACTCCAACGGAGCCGGGTATGTTTTTACTTCACCCAGGACGCAAAGCAACAATTTCTGTTCCCCAAGTCGAAGACGGTGGGGTCTCCTCCGAAACTGTTTTTGCTAAACTAGAAGCACCTCAAAAGGGGCAATCTTTAGTAGAAAGTCAATTTATACGTAACTTGGGTAAGCATCTGTGCGGTATACTTAACCCAGGTCTAAGTGAGACCGTAATGGTGACTCTTGGAATGAAAGACGCTCTGCATCAAGCCCTTAGAGATGATGGATCCGAGGCTTAATCATGCATTCGGTTTAAAACAATTTCGCCACCCACCATGCGTTTGAGCTCGTTTTGAACGTCCTCAGGACGCAGTGGTGTGATGAGCGTGGTCGTTTTTTCTGAAGTAGACGATTTAGACACAACAAAGTGGCTATGCGCTTGAGCTGCAATTTGAGGCAAGTGGGTGATGCAAAAAACTTGGGCATTTTGTGAAATAAGTTTTAAGTATTCCCCAATTTTTGTGGCGGCGATGCCCCCTATGCCCACGTCAATTTCATCAAAAATGAGCGTGGGAACGGGGCTGCTTTGAAAAAAGACTGCTTTTAATGCCAACATTAAGCGCGACAATTCACCTCCCGAAGCTACCTTTGCCAAGGGTTTTAAGGGTTCGCCTGGATTCGTTGAAATCATAAACACGACAGAATCCCCACCTCGTAAAGAAAGGTCGTCGGATCTATGGTTCACGTGAACCTCGAATCGGGGATAGGAAAAATGGAGGGCCTCCATTTTATTTTGAACTAATTCCCCCAATTTTTGAGCACCTTTTATACGCAGTTTATGCCACTCTAGGGCCTTTTCTTGTGTATGAAGTCGGGCCTCTTCAAGGTGACGCTGCAGGTCTTCTTGATGAGTAACAACATTTTTCATTTCTTCTAGTTGTGTTTTAAGTGAGTTCAAATGGTCTATCAAAGCGTCAAGAGTGGGCATTTTATACTTGGTTTTATATTTAAAAATAGTGTCAAGTCGGCTTTCAATCGCATCAATATCGAGGTCTTCTAAAGCCGTAATGCGTTGCAATTCTATAAGAACCTGGTCTTGTTTGTCTGACAATTCCAAGTGGATGGGGGTTGTCCAAGTGGTCAAAGAAGTCGCCAGAGGGGCCTTATCGCCCAAATTCACAGCCTCTTTTAGACATGTGTGTGTTTGTATCGAGATAGTTTCTAACGCCTCTTGAATAGCCGATAGGGCAGCTTTAAGTTTGTGGCTATCTTTTAAGGCTTTTTTTTGAGTTTCCAAGTCGGTTTCTTCATGGTGAATAAATCCTGGGAGTTCTAAATCTTGTACCTGAAAGGACAGAAATTCCATTTTCTGAGTAAGATCATGTTGGTGTTGGGTCAGATTCTGCATTTTTTGAGTAAGGTCACAAAAGACGGAATAAGCATTTTGATAGTCGGTTTGAATTGAAAGTGCCGGAGAAAAAAAATCTAAAAGATTCAGCTGAGAGTCTGGAGTCAAAAGGGACATATGTTCATGTTGACCAATAATATTAGCCAAGCCTTCAGTTGCTTTTTTGAGTGCTTTAAGGGTGACACTTTGTCCATTAATGCGAATTTGATTGTCTTTCGATCGTGTTATTTTGCGATAAATAATCGCCTCTTCACCCGGTTCGACAAAGAGGGCCAAATTTTCAGGAAGGGAAGAAAGTGAAATAATGCCTTCGATAGTAGCCTCTTGAGCACCTGATTTAATCATGTCTTCACTGGCTGTTTGGCCTAAAAGCAGTGAAAGCGCATCAATAATAATCGATTTTCCAGCCCCTGTTTCACCCGTTAAAACAGTGAAACCTTCATTAAAGGTCAATTCACATGAATCAATAATCGCAAAATTTTTAATATGAAGGTGTCTGAGCATAGGTTATTTTCCTTTGAACATAAAGGGTGCCTTTTCCCCAAGAAAAAGGTACATTCATGACGGTTACTTTCTCAAAATCTGGATGGTCAATAGGGGTGGTCGAGGTAATGACATAAGTATCATTTTGAAGGGTTTCTAATTTTTTGCAAACCTCTTTTTTGCGATTGTCGGAATAGCATGTCCAGGACAAATACACTACGGTAGCGTCAGAAATATCCATTTTCATGTAGTCTCCCTCAATAATGTCAATTTCATTGCCTCTGCCATTACGTAGGGCAGTTTGTTTGGCAATGCGACAATAGGTGGGCATTATTTCAATACCTTTGCATTGAATGCCATAGGCTTCGAGCACATAAAACAACAGACGCCCCTTGCCACATCCAAGGTCATAAAAGACCGATTCAAAGTTCAAAGGGACAAAGTAAAGGGCTTTTTGAAAGCTGGAATAGGGGGTTTCTCCATAAACCAAGTCGCCGGACGAGAGGCCTGTTTTGCGTTTCTCATAGACGTTTTTTAAAAAGGGATAAAAGAAAAAATAGTGATAGAGATAATAGAAATCAACCCGAGCTAAAAGCGGGTATTCTCGATAAATAGGAAATTCTTTGTATAGAAGATAAAAAAAGTAAGCGGGATAGAAAAAAAAGCTAAACACACTGGGCAACCATCGTTCCAATCTCGGTAGTACTGAATCCCATTTTTGCTGCCGCCATGGAGTCCATTTTTTTAATGACAGCCATCACGGCCAATTCGATGGCCTGAGCAGCCTCAGAATAGCCTAGATGGGCAAGCATGAGCTGTGCAGATAAGATACTGGCTAAGGGGTTGATTTGGTTTTTTCCGGTAAACAAGGGTGCTGTCCCTCCGATAGGCTCAAACATGCTCACCCCTGTGGGATTAATGTTTCCACCCGGGGAAATACCCAATCCCCCTTGAGTCACAGCCGCTAAATCGGTAATAATATCCCCAAATAAATTTTCAGTGACAATCACATCAAAGCGTTCCGGGCACTCGATCATATAAATACACATGGCATCGACATGGACATAGTCTGTTTTGATCTCGGGATATTTTTTTTCGAGTTCAGATACGGCTCTTTCCCACAAATCAAACACATAGGTTAAAACATTGCTTTTTCCACATAAAGTAAGTTTGCCCTTAAATCCTTGTTCCAATTCAGACTCAGTTAAGCCCTTCCATGGAGACTCAAGATGCCGTTTCCTTGCATATTCAAAGGCATACAAAACACATCGTTTCACCTGATGATAGCTATAAATCATAGACTGAGTCGCCACTTCATAGGGGGTGTTTTTCATCGAGGTTCCCCCTGCTCCGGTATAAAGGCCACCAGAGTTTTCTCGAATGATCACATAGTCAATGTCTTTCGGACCTTTATTTTTAATCGGCGTTTCTACATTCGGATAAAGTTTAACGGGGCGCAAATTAATATATTGATCTAATCCAAATCGAATTTTAAGTAAAATTCCTTTTTCAACGATTCCAGGCTTAATATCGACATGCCCAATCGCACCTAATAAAAGGGCATCAAAGCATTTGAGATCTTCAAGCTCGGCATCATCCAATGTCTTACCTTCTTTAAGATAACGGGATCCGTTATAGGGGAGGTGAGTAAATTCAAGAGAAAGGCTAAATTTCGAGGCAACAGCCACCAGTACTTTTAACGTTTCTGCGACAACTTCAGGGCCGGTCCCGTCTCCATCGATGACACCAATCTTAATCATAGACACTCCTAATGTTTTTTCTTTTTTTTGTTGTTGGAGGGCTGTTTTCTCGCAATATGATCAGGCCTAAAAACAAGGCCTAAAGCTAAAATCCAGCCCAATATCGTAATTCCAAAAAGTGTATTGATAATCAAAATGGCCCCAAAGGTTCGTTTTTTCTTGGCATAGGCCAAAAATGAGGGAAAAAAATAAACCAAAAAGATTAAAACCGTCTCAATAACAATCATGGCGTTATGCTATCAGATAATGCTATTCATTTCTACGGTTTTACCCGCACCGAAGATCGAAAAAACAGCATTTTATTCACAGCGGCTAAATAGGCCTTAGTTGAGGCAACCAAGACATCTAAATCAGACCCTCTTCCCATAAAAACGCGTCCATTATCTTGAATTCTAACGGTTACTTCGCCCAATGCATCGGTTCCACCAGTGACAGAATGGACCACAAAATCGACCAATTGAATGGGTTCTTGAATAAGCGTATCGATAGTTTGGTAAATGGCATCGACGGGGCCTGCTCCGGTATGGGTGGCCTCAATCACCACAGAATCTTTAACCAATTGTACACAGGCCGAAGGGCGAGTGGTGTTTCCTGCGGTAATTTGAACATATTCTAAGGCATAGACTTCAGGTGCATGGTAGACTTCGTCGGCCACAATAGATTCTAAATCTTTATCGGAAATTTCTTTTTTATGGTCTGCCATCGCCTTGAAGCGTTCAAAGGCTTTGTTTGATTCTTCTTTAGAAAGCTCAAATCCCAAGTCTGTCAAGCGTGTTGAAAAGGCATGCCGTCCAGAATGTTTGCCTAATACCAAACGGGTGTCTTTTAATCCCACCATCTCGGCATCCATAATTTCGTAAGTGCGGCGAGATTTTAAAATACCGTCTTGGTGAATTCCCGCTTCGTGAGCAAAGGCATTGGCGCCCACAATGGCCTTATTGGGTTGTACAGTTGAGCCTGTAATGTTCGACACCAAGCGTGACGATTTCATGATTTCCTGGGTCTTAATACCCGTATGACATTTCAAGATATCTTCACGGGTGCGAATGGCCATCACAATTTCTTCTAAGGCCGTATTTCCTGCCCGTTCCCCAATGCCATTGATCGTACATTCAATTTGGCTGGCCCCATTCAAAACCCCAGATAATGAGTTTGCAGTGGCAAACCCTAAATCATTATGGCAATGGACTGAAACCGCTACTTTATCGATCCCGGGTACATGTGTCATTAAATACTGAATTAAGGCGCCAAATTCATCAGGTGTTTGATAACCTACCGTATCGGGGATATTAACGGTGGTGGCACCGGCTTTGATAACAGCGGTTAACACTTGAACCAAAAATGGCTTATCTGACCGTCCGGCATCTTCGCAAGAAAACTCCACGTCTTCGACGAATGTTTTGGCATAGGAAACAGCTTCTACAGCCCGGGCTAAGACCTGTTCGGGTGTCATTTTCAACTTAAATTCCATATGAATAGGCGAAGTCGCAATAAAGGTATGAATGCGTTTTCTAGCGGCTTTTTCCAAAGACCGTGCAGCTGTTTCAATATCTTCTTTTACAGCTCTACACAAGCTGCAAATAATGGGTTTTCTGACTTTTTCAGCAATCAATTCTATAGACTCAAAATCACCCTTAGAGCTAATTGCAAAGCCTGCTTCAATCACATCGACCCCCAAACGCTCTAATTGTAAGGCGATTTCAAGTTTTTCTTCTTTGTTCATCGAACAGCCAGGCGACTGTTCTCCGTCTCTTAAAGTGGTATCGAAAATAGTAATATTTCTAGACATAGTGAACTCCTTCTAGAGAATGTTTAGTGCGTATTAAGTGAAATAAAAAGAATACAAAAATGCTAAAAAGCAGAATAACTCCCCGAAGGGAGCAGTAGATGTGATAGTAGAAAAAAAGAAACTAAAGAACTCATTGCTAAAAATTGTACCAAAAATCAGGTTCGTTTGCCAAGGACTAGTGTTCAGGATGAGAAAAAATAACCTCGTGGGCATCTTGAAACGTATGGAAATAGATCAAAACAAACCAGATCAAAAACCCTAGTAAAAAAAGTTCAAATAAGAAAAAAACAACTTTAGACATTGCCGCAAAACTACTCTTGCTTCGATGCAGTTTTTGAATCCATTTCCAGTTTAAATAAAGCGCAACGATATCTAAAAGTGCCACCAATAAATAACTCACTAAATGGCTGTGAATATAGGGATAAATAAAGCTAAAAAATCGAAGAAATGTGTCCTGTAAAAAATCCATAGGTGCTTCCTTGTCTTAAAAAATAATGCCCCCACCCACAACGCGATCTTTGTCATATAATACACCCGATTGGCCTGGTGTGATAAATTCTTGAGCCACAGGCATATGTATGGATACAAACTCACCCTCTTGAGCAGTTACGATGGCCTGAAAAGGGGTCATGTTATACCGTGATTTCATATGAAATTTTCGTCCTACCAAGTTCTCAGAAGGGTTCACCAAAACAGTCTGCCTTATTTTTAAGTCAGAACTGTTCAATTCGCCTTTTTTACCTACCATCACTCGGTTATGAATCGCATCAATTTTATACACATAAAGTGGCTCGGGGGAGGAAATACCAAGTCCCTTACGCTGACCAATCGTGACAGTATGAATCCCTTGGTGAAAACCCAATATTTTTCCGGAGGTATCAATAATTTCCCCTGATTTCACCTGTTTTCCCTGAAGTTGTTCATCGATAAAATCTCGGTAAGAACGCCCTGTAACAAAACAAATTTCCTGACTGTCTGGTTTTTGGGCATTAATGAGCCCAAAATCCTCTGCCATGCGTCGAATTTCCGGCTTTAAAAAGCCCCCTAAGGGGAAAAGAATATAGTCTAATTTGTGAGAGTCAATCATGTATAAAAAATAAGATTGATCCTTGGTGGTATCTTTGGCTTTTTTAAGTAAAAACTGTTTTTTCTGAGCACTATAGGTACGTTTAACGTAATGACCCGTCGCGACAAAATCAGCCTCTAATTCTTTGGCTTTTTGATACAGTTCATCGAACTTAATATGACGATTGCATTCCACACAAGGGTTGGGTGTATAGCCTTCTAAATAAGAATTGACAAAATGGTCAATAACTTTATGCTGAAAAGTGTCACGAATATTGAGGGTATAGTGTGGGATTTTAAGCTTTCCAGCCACTTTTTTAGCATCATTAACGGCATTTAAATTACAACATGCGGACAAATCTTGTTTGTCCTTTGGAAGCATTTGCATGGTAATGCCAATAACTTCATAACCTCTTTTTTGCAATAAAGCAGCCGCTACCGAAGAATCCACTCCGCCACTCATGCCTACTAAAACCCTTTTTTTACGCGCCATGGGCTACCTTTAAAAGGGCATTCATACTGCCCGTACGATAGCCTTCACAATCGAGGGTAACATATTTGAAGCCAAGACTTTTAATCACAGCCACATAAAGAGTGTTTTGCAGTAAAATAGAAAATTCGTGAGGTAAAATTTCAATGCGTGCGACTTCTCCGTGGTCTCTAACTCTGACTTGAGTAAGTCCTAAGGATCGCAAAAAAGTTTCAGACTCCGAAATGCGATAAATTTTTTCAGGCGTAATCTTGTCCCCATAGGGAATGCGCGAGGATAGGCAGGCCATCGAGGGCTTATTCCAAGTGGAAAGCCCCATTTTTTGAGAAAGCTCACGAATTTCGGCCTTAGTAAACCCCAATTCTTTAAGAGGGCTTTTAATCCCAAGCTCTAAAATGGCTTTTTTTCCAGGACGATAGTCGGCTTCGTCGTCTTTATTGGTGCCTTCTACAATATGAGGCCAGCCCATTTCTTCAGAAAGGTGTTTTATCGACGTAAAAAGTCCTTCTCGGCAAAAGAAACACCGTTGAGTATCATTTTTGACAAAATCAGCATTGCCTAATTCGTCAATAAAAATAAG
>JAHFDB010000020.1 GCA_023249195.1 bacterium
AAGCTGCCTCTTAGTTCTAGCCCAGTGGCTTCGTCTATCACTCCAATATGGCCTTGGATATAGATATCTCTCCCAAATGTCTCAAGTGTCTTAGCGTCGTTGAGGGGACTTAGCGCGCCTAGCTGAAATCCAAGTTCGGTAAGGGGTTCTGCATGTGTCAGTGTTGTGCCAAGAATGAGGAAAAAAAGGACGGCATAGATTGATTTTTTCATAATAAAAAATTCCTTATATAACTTTGGGCGGTGTCCAACTTCTGATGATCATATTCGACAGGCTTCAAAATTAAAAGGTTCCATATTATTTTTCGATAATGGGTGAGTGACGGTTTTAAAGAAGGGTGTTGTTTTCTAGGAGTTGTTTGTAGGGCCTGGATTCGTTCCGATAGCGCGTTCTTAGTGTGCCACAAGAGGCATTAAGCGTCTAAAATAGACTTGATATGTGTGAGTGCTAAGCCCGTAAAATGGGAGAGTTGCTCCATCGACATACCGGCTTGATGCATGGTTTTTACCAAAGAAGTCTCTGTTTCGGCTTTACCTTCAGCCTTACCTTCAGCCTTACCTTCAGCTAACCCTTCCAGCTTCCCTTCAAAATGCCCTTCAGAAAAGTAGGTTTCCAAGACACTATTTGAAATGCGATTGTTTTTAATGTGGAGCTCGTAGCTGAGTCGCTCGTCTTCTGAAAGCTTCAACAGTTCGAGTTTTTGACCGGCTTCTTGGATACCCTTGGCTTTAAATTCAGGTCTGACTTCCGATTGCTTGAGGGTGTACATCCATTCATCCAAAGTGTCTTTGATCTTTAAATCAAATTGATCGACTTTCAGTACAAAATATTCTGGAAAAATCGAGGCAAGGGTATCAATGTGGTCGGGATACTTTTCTTTTTCCTTGGGAGCAAGCTGCAAAATATCGTGCTTGTGAATGCCTTTAAATTGGGTGGTTCCGTGATAAATATAATCCTGACCTTCCCCAAGATCGAAATAGACAATGTTGACCGAAATGACTCTGGGAATCTTTCCGTAGGGGTCTCCGGTGTGCAGGTGATCGACGACAACTTTAGACACCCCGTAAACCATTCGGGATAAGAAGTCCCATTCTCGGAAACATTGGACTTCGATGATCACTTTTTCATTACCAGTGAGCTCGGCCAAGATGTCTACACGATTGGCTTTATCTTCTTCAGACCGTTGGTTGGATTCACTTTCCAGCAAAGAGTTGATTTTAACATCGGTGTGTAAAAGTTCAGACAGAAAGCCTTCTAAGACAGGAAAATTGGCCTTGTTGCGAAGAATGTTTTTAATGGCCCAGTCAAAACGGATGAGTTCATTCTTTTTCATAAGAATAAAAGGATAGCTTAAGTCAGTGAAAATGGATAGTGGACGTAGGCAGTTTCAAAATTTATCACCTGTAATGTCTCAGGTTGAGAAAACTAACCGTCGCTGGCCCATTACCAAATAAGTAGTATAAATATATTACTTTAGCGTATTATTTGGTATCCTTCGGACTATACTTTTGTATTATCTTTTGGAACAAAAAGTGTAAATGGTGCGGATAATGTAGATAGAGTCAAAAGTTTATCCTCTAACTATATAGGACGAAGTTATTGGCCTAAAAATGTAGATTAAGAATAAAAAATCTAATATTCAGTTGCTTAAAGAATTGATTATGGCGCATGATACAGCTCTAAATTGTAGGGTAAATATTACATGAAAATGCTCATTCGAAATAGTTTAAGTTCTTTTTTTTTCCTGATCGCCTGTCCCATTTTGTGTGTAGGAGATCCTGCACCTTTCGTAGCCGGCCTTCAGATCAATAGATTTAGAAATTTCATAGATATTATTTCACTGCCTGAATGTACGCTGCTTCAATCTTTTCCTGTGGATAGAGATGCAACACATGTCGGTTTGAAAGATAGAAATACTATTTTTATTCCTTTTCGTGGAAACTACGAAAGGGGTTATCACCAAATATTAGAGCTTTCTTTGTTAACAAAAAAAACAACGTTATGGGCTAGGCCATTAAGTGCAACTCCAGGGAAAATTATGGTTGGAGCCAATCTTTATTGGGTATGCTTTGATCATATAATTAAACCCGAAAAAGATCTCAAAAACAGTAGAGCACAAGGATTAACCGATTACCAAGAATCTGGGTTTGAAATGTACTCAAAAGACCAACCTGCTAAACTAGTAAAGCTATTAAGGTTGGGTGAGTTTCATCACGTTTTTGAATGGTGTTGGAACAAAGAAAAAACACGCATTTATCTCATCAGTAGCCCTTTCGCAGTAAGAGATTCAAAAACACAAATTAGACAATTTTATAAACATTGGCCCGCATATATTCAAGTAATCGATACTCAAAAACAAAAAGTCATTCAAATTCTAAATATTTCAAATTATATAGAAGATCTTTCCGGACTTTCTTTGCAGGATGGAAAACTTTATATCTGTGGCATTCGAGATCCTAACCTAAAGGGGCTTGAGCTACCCACTTCTGCCAGTAGATATTTACATGTTTTTGATGAAAAAACTTTAAAACATGAAAGATCTATTGAAATTGACTTTTTCCCCGCAAAAATTGTAGGGTCCGATGAAGACCATCGTGTATTTGTTTTACATAAATTAGCAATGAAGAGCAGTCAAACTTCTATAGTAGTAATTAATACAAAAACGGATCAATATGACTCTAAAATTGAATTTCCAAATATTCAAAAAATTATTTATGGGGGAAAGCAGCGATTGTTCATAATAACCCCAGAAGAATTAATCGTAATAGACACAAAAACACTTGAGGTAGTAAAAAAAATACAGAAGACATACGCTTTTATAAACAGCGCTTACTAGAAAATAATTTAGAATTAAAGGATGGGTATCAGGACTTAGGTATAGGTGAATGGCTATTCCCATGGGGATTATGTCATTTTCTATGCTCAAGATAAATCTAAAACCTTGGGAGATTATATTTTCTCAATCATAGATGATATCCACTTTAGAACTTTTACTAATCTAAAATTCTCATAATCATCATCATTTTTTAACACATGTCTCATCTTAACTCTATAAATGGCGGGTATTCTTGGGTACAAGGGGAGGAGGTCTACTTTGTTTACACAACAGCTACCATCTGTGTCTCTTTCTCGAAAGCCTTCTCAAACGGGGAGCCATTCTACTCATCCTAAAAAACGATTGGTGAGTTGTCCGCCGGTTAGTTACCCTCGTTTACAAGGTGTTTCGGCCAAGGAAAAGGCGCATCGGCTTTTACAAGATCCCAGGAGATTGACAGAGACAGATTTGATAGATGCCCTTCAAAAATTAGACTTATGGGGTGTCAATTCTGCAGATATCGTTGTTGTGAAAAATGCTGAGGCGGCTCTTTTGGGACGGCCTGCTCTTTGTTCTAAGGTGAAGGTGTTTTTGAGTTTTTGGGAGGATAAACAAGCACGATATAGAGACGCTAGGGGTCTTTTAAAAGGGTTGGTGGTAAGGGCAAATGATCCTCAAACGAGACGTCCTTTGGGGGTCCAGGATCTTCAGGCCTTGATGCGGGTGAAAAGTCATCTTGACTATGTAAAGCGTGCGAGTTCACTGGACGTGAAGGCTTTTCGGATGTGTCTTGATTTTATCAAGATGGAGATGCCGTCTTTGACTCCAGAATTATTTAAACCTGCTGACGATATGGTGCAGTTTTTAGAGAGGAGGTTGAATAGTTGGGAGCGTGCTACGGAGAAATGTTATGATCCTAGGTTTGAGATGCTTGCTGTTGAGGGACGGCGTAATCCGATTCTGGAATCTCAGGCAGTGGTTGACTATGGGGCTCGGAAGACGGCTGTGAAGACTGCTACTCAGCAGGCCGTAGACTCGGACGGACGGAAAGATGACAAGGCACTAAGAGAAGCGATGGAAATAGAAATTGATGGGCTGTATAGAGGGGTAGAATCAGGCCCGGTAAAGACTCAGCTTAATGCGGCTGTTTTTGCAAATTTGTATGAAACTGGTATAGAGGGTAAGAAAGAAAGTTTAACATCCTCTACGGGCAGCAGCTCTCAGGAGTCTGTTGGATCACACGATGTAAGCCCAGCTGATCGACATAAGGTTTTGAAAAAGTCGTTTCAGAAGCATCGATCCCCTAAATCTACCCCAAAAAGTACGTTTTTTGAATGGATACAAAAATCTTGGCGCAGAGAGTATGATTTGGAGTACAAACAACGGAAATTGTGGAGTGGGTATGCTGAGGGACGTGCTGTTTCAAGTGCATTGAGGGGGGTAGGTACCGCTGTAGCCTGTATTCCCGGGGCAGGTGTGGCATCTTTGCCTATTTTGGGCGTGGCTGCGGTTGTTGGATGTTATGCTGATTATAAACAAAATGGCTTAGCAGGGGTAGAGAGAAAGGCCAAAAAACCTCAAGATAGCCTTTTTAATCGTCTTAGAGCTTGGCTCAGTGGCGTGTCTAACGCAGGTGTTTCAGGAAGTATGGCTGTGTCGATTACGGCAGAGGCTACTTCGCATGCCGCGGCGGCGGCGGCTGGATCTGCGATGGGGTTGGGCATTGTGATACATGGATTGGGGATTGCGAAGGCATGTCTGGATATTTCACGGCATTCGTCCAAGATTAATTTTTTGACAAACTCTTTAAAGGAGCTTGAGAAAATAAAACCCGATCGAGAACCTGAATTTGATAGGGCCATAGATAGTGAAGACTATAAATATCTCAAGAAGTTGCGATTGATGATGGAGTCCGTTAAAGGGTACAAAGGAATGGAGAGCTTTATTAACCAGTGTATTGTACTTGAAAATGAATGGGTTGAATGTCTAGAGATGCGTCAGTCCCTGAGGGGGATTGGCAAGTGTGACTTAGCTGAGAAGGCTTTAGCTCAAAGGGAAACACACCTTAAACAACACATTTTAGAGCTTAAAGAGGCTGTTTTTGAGAGACAAGGTGAGATTAAGACTTTTTTGAAAAAAGACATAAGATTACAGAAATGGAATATTGCCTCTAGGTGTCTCATTATTGCAGGAAGTAGTTTGGTTTTAGGTGTGATTGGGTTGGGTGTTTTTGCTGGTATTGGAGCTTTGGTTTCGAATCCGTTTGGGGCCGCGGCCTTGGTGGGGATGGTTGGTGGCTGTGCGTTATATAGCTATATTGTGTCTAAGCGAGTCGGTATTCGAGACGATGTTGAGGGTCGGCCACATTGGCCTGTACGGTTATGGAATGCGTGTAAGGGACTTGGCTCTCGTAGTGGGTATGTGCGCTTGGAAAACAAAGCATAGGGTGCTAAACTTTTGGGCCTATGTTTCATGCGTATGGGCCTATTTTTATTTTGTTTGCGGTAGTGGTTGGTTTTGTTGGAACCACTATGCTTGCAACCCATTTGTTGGGGCCAAAACGACATACAAAGGCCAAGGACGAGACGTTTGAGTGTGGAGTTCCTTCTGTTGGAAACGCAAGGGTGCCTTTCTCGGTGCATTATTTTCTGATTGCTATTTTGTTTGTTTTATTTGATGTGGAAGTGGTATTTTTTTATCCTTGGGCAGTAAATTTTCATTTCCTTGGCTGGAAAGGGTTTGGAGAGATTTTATTATTTACTTTGACAGTATGTGTGAGCTTGATCTATTTGATTCGGCACGGTGTACTGGATTTTGAACAAGAGTAGGAGTTTTGATTGTGCCCACAATGACAGAGTCACCCCCTGGGGTTAGCGGACAAGGTTTTTTTCTGACCAGTTTAGAAAAAGCGGTGGGTTTAGCTCGAAAAAATTCGATTTGGCCTTTGCCCTTTGCCACGTCGTGCTGTGGGATTGAGTTTATGGCAACAATGGCTTCCCATTACGATTTAGCCCGCTTTGGGTCTGAGCGCCCGAGTTTTTCTCCGAGGCAAGCTGATTTGCTGATGGTTATGGGGACTGTGGCCAAAAAATTAGGTCCTGTTTTGAAGAAAGTGTACGAACAAATGGCGGAACCAAGATGGGTGATCGCTGTAGGGGCTTGTGCCTCGAGTGGGGGAATTTTTGATACCTATAGTGTTTTGCAGGGGATCGATAAAGTGATTCCTGTGGATGTGTATGTTCCTGGGTGTCCTCCTAGACCAGAACAAATTATTGATGGATTGATGAAAATTCAAGAATTGGTTGAAAAAGAGCCTTTAGGGTGGAGGCAATCGGCACAGTATAAGGCCATTTTGGCCCAGTATGGGATTGAATAACACAATGGCAACACTTGTAGAAACACTTACCTCAGCACTTTCTCCACTTAAGATTGAATTGTCGTCGGATATGCCTGTTATCATTGTCGAAAAAACACGGTTAATTGAGGCTATTCAATTTCTGGTTCAAGATTCTGAATGTTGTTTTACTTTTTTGACGGATTTGTGTGGTATTCATTACCCAGATCAGAATCCTCCTGTATTGGGGGTCGTGTATCATTTGCATAATATGGTTAAAAATACCCGTATCCGGGTGAAGGCCTTTACCCCTGTTTCTGAACCTGTGATCCCGAGTTTGACGGGGTTGTTTTCCTCTGCAAATTGGATGGAAAGAGAAACCTATGATTTTTTTGGAATTCGGTTTGAGGGACATCCTGAGTTGAAACGGCTATTAAATATGGACGACATGGTAGATTTTCCAATGAGAAAAGAATTTATGCTAGAAGACCCTACTCGGACGGATAAACAAGATGCCTATTTCGGAAGATAATCTCGTTACTATTAACCTGGGTCCTACCCATCCGGCTACTCACGGGGTGTTTCAAAATATTATCCAAGTAGATGGGGAGCGCATTGTAAGTGCTGAGCCTACAATTGGATATATTCATCGTGCATTTGAGAAATTGGCAGAGCACCGACCCTATTATCAAATTACCCCGATTACAGACCGATTAAACTACTGTTCCTCGCCTATTAACAACATAGGCTGGCATATGACTGTAGAGAAGCTTTTAGGTGTGAAGACTCCTAAAAAAGTAGATTATATGCGGGTGATTATTATGGAATTGGCACGTATTTCTGATCACCTGATTTGTAACAGTATTTTGGGTGTGGATACAGGTGCTTTTTCGGGTTTTTTATATATGTTTGAGATGCGCGAGAAAATTTATGAAATTTACGAAGAAGTATGTGGTGCAAGGCTGACTACGAATATTGGTCGTATTGGTGGTTTTGAGCGGGATTTTAGTGATATTGTCTATGTCAAGTTGGCTGTTTTTATTCAAGAATTTACGGATACTTTGACAGAATTTGAATCGTTGTTTAACCGCAACCGTATTTTTATGGATCGTACCATTGGGGTGGGGTCTATTTCTGCTCAACGTGCATTAAATTATGGTTTTACAGGGCCCAATTTACGGGCAGCAGGGGTCGATTATGATGTGAGAGTGACTTCCCCTTATTGTTCTTATGAAGATTTTGAGTTTGAAATTCCCATTGGCACACATGGGGATACGTACGATCGGTTTATGGTCAGAAATGTTGAAATGTGGCAAAGCCTTGGGATTATTCAGCAGGCTTTGGAGAAGATGCCCAAAGGGCCCTATCATGCCGATGTTCCTGCTTTTTACTTACCGCCTAAGGAACAGGTGTATCAGTATATGGAAGCTTTGATATACCATTTTAAAGTAGTAATGGGCGAAATTCCGGTTCCGAAGGGTGAGGTTTATTTTTCTGTTGAGGGTGGTAACGGAGAATTGGGGTATTATTTGGTGAGTGATGGTGGGCGTACGCCTTATCGGCTGCATTTTAGACGCCCTTGTTTTATTTATTATCAGGCGTATCCAGAGATGATCAAGGGGTCTTTAATTTCAGATGCGATTGTGACTTTAAGCAGTTTGAACGTCATTGACGGAGAATTAGATGCCTAGTGAAGTGAGTATTGAATTTAAGCCTGAGACCATGTCAAAAGTGACCGAGATTATTGCTCGGTATCCGGATGGATTTCAAAAGTCAGCCTTGTTACCGGTGTTGCATCTTGCTCAGAAAGAATTTGGCGGATATTTGAGTACAGAAGTGATGGATTACGTGGCTAAAATTTTAAACATTCAACCCATTGAAGTGTATGAAGTGGCAACATTTTATACGATGTTTCGGTTGAAACCGACCGGAAAATATGTTTTGGAAATATGCCAAACTGGGCCGTGTTGCTTAATGGGAGCCGAAGCGATGATGTCGTATTTGGAAGAAAAATTAGGAATTAAACTGGGAGAAACGACTCCAGATGGCATGTTTACCCTTTTAGGGGTGGAGTGTTTGGCGTCTTGCGGAACAGCCCCCATGATGCAGGTAGGCGAAACTTACTGTGAAAATTTGTCTCTGGAAAGGTTAGACGAGATTATTCGGAGGCTGAAAAAAGCCTCTTAAGGGTCAGTGGGTAGCCTTTTGTGGCTATCTATATCTATCTATCGGTGACGGCGTTTACTGGAGTCGCCTGAATTTCCCCATGGCTTCTTTTTTCTTTGAGGACTTCCTTCGTAGGCTCGGGCAAATGCTGCTTTTGGAATCGCTGAATTTGAGGCTGAATAGTTAAATCCTTCAAGGGTGAGGGATGTGACGGGGCCCCCTAGCTTTTGTTCAATTTGTTTGAGCATGGATCTATCGTCAGCAATATCGGGACAGACAAGGCTAAAGGCGTCTCCCGTACGAGAGGCCCGGCCAGTTCTGCCTGTGCGATGGGTGTAGGCTTCTGTTGTGTCTGGTAAGTCGTAATTAATGACATGAGAAACCAGGGATACGTCGATTCCCCTGGCTGCGATGTCGGTTGCCACCATGATGTCGAAAGTGCCATCTTTAAAGCCATTTAGGGCAGCCTGGCGTTTGGCTTGGGATAAATTTCCTTGGAGAGACGAGGCTCTGTAGCCTTCTTTTTGAAGAATTTTATCGAGGCTTTTAGCCCGATGTTTGGTCCGTGTGAAAATGAGTACAAGTTGGGTGGGTGTCTTTTTTAAAAGGGCAAGGAGTAAGTCTGTTTTGAGGTGGGAATTGACAGGATACACAGCATGGGTAATGGCCTCGACCGGTTTGGTGTGTGCAACCTCAAGTGTGAGGGGGTTTTTAAGAATGGCTTGGGTTAAACGGCGAATTTCTGGGGGCATAGTGGCGGAAAAAAGCAGGGTTTGTCGTTTGTCGGGAAGGCTGTGTAAAATTTGTTTGATATTGGGCAAAAATCCCATGTCGAACATTTGGTCAGCTTCGTCTAGGACAAGGATCTCAATGTGTTTTAAATTGACTGTATACCCTTGGATGTGATCGAGTAATCTGCCAGGACAAGCAACAATGATGTCAACCCCTTGTTTGAGCTTGCTGATTTGCCCCTTCATGCCAACTCCCCCATAAATTGTCATGCTGTGCAACCCTGTGTTTTTACCTAATGCTTTGATAGTTTCGTTGATTTGTTCGGCTAATTCTCGTGTGGGGGCAATCATTAATGCCCGTACTTTTCCTCGAGATCCATCCATTAGTTTTTGCAGTATGGGCAGAACAAACGCGGCTGTTTTTCCTGTGCCTGTTTGAGCAAGTCCCATGACATCTTGACCGGAAAGGACCGCTGGAATCGCTTGTTTTTGGATGGGGGTGGGGGTGGTGTAGCCCTCTGAAGCAATTTGTTTCATGAGCTCGGGTTTTAAGTTGAAGGTGGTAAATGACATAAGGGGGGATCTCCGTAAAAGTTTTTATCTGAGGCTCATCATACCCTATTATTGGGTGCTTGAGAAACCTGGCATGTGTTTTTTGTTCTTTTGAGTCTCAGGCGGTAGAGATTCATTGGGCAGATTTATCAAATAACTCTCTAAAATAACTGGCTTTATATTTTCGCACATGTTCTTGAAAATATCTGAGGCTGGGAATGTTTTTAGCTTTTAACCATTCCAAAAATGCCTTTTCACCCATGGCCTTATGGGCTTTTTTGATAATGTCGCGTTTTCCTTCAATGGTATGGCTTGGCATGTCGGGTTTGAGATGGTTTCGGTTTCCCATGTTAAATGGCTAAAGAAACTTTAAGGGCATCACGTGCTTGCTGAGCGCTCACCATCGGAGGGCGGTGATGTTGGATGCAGTCTATAAAATGGCGCAATTCAGAATCTAGTGGAGGCTTTTTGTCGATCTTTAAACAAGAGGCTTCGCTAAAGGGCATGGTCAAATGGTCAGGCTCTTCTGAGGCTTTGTGGGGAAGACTTTTGTATAGGTTAACTTCTTGGGCAATATAGTCGAGTTCGGCATATCCTTTGGTGCCGGTTAGGGTCAATGTTCGCACCCTTTTAGGGGTAATCCAATTGACTTCTACAAGGGCTGTTTGAGGCTGTTCTATCGTTCCATAGGTGAGATAATAAAGGGCGTAATCTTCCCTTTGGGTAAGGTGTGCACGACCTTTTGTTCCTGCTATTTTTTTGGGTTGATGGCCTATGAGCGATGAAATGATATCGATATCATGTACAGCCAAATCGATTAGTACGTTGGCATCTCGAATTTGAGGGGGGAAAACGCCGGCTCTTTTGGCATGAATTGAAACGATCTGGCCTAACTCACCCGCATCAACTGCTTTTTTTAAGGCTAAAACAGCAGGGTTGAAGCGTTCGATATGGCCGACGGTTAAAATAAGATTATTTTGGTTAGCGAGTTCAATGAGTTCATTGGATTCTTCGACGGTTTCGGCAATGGGTTTCTCAATCAGAAGATGGATTTTTTTCGATAGAATTTTTTTTGCCATAGAATAGTGGTGCTTTGTAGGCGCAATAAGGCTCATTGCGTCTATTTTCTCTGAATTTAAGAGGGTATCAAGGTTGGAATATCCTTTGCACTGGTATTGCT
This sequence comes from bacterium, assembly GCA_023249195.1. GTDB lineage: Bacteria > Margulisbacteria > Marinamargulisbacteria > SXXA01 > JAHFDB01 > JAHFDB01. The sequence continues at coordinate 10,779 of JAHFDB010000020.1, forward strand.
CAGAGTAAGTGCGGACTAGGTTTGGATTGATATCACATACAGAGACTAGCGTGCAGGTTTCAATATCTGCGTAGTGCTTGAGGTGATTTTTCCCCATATTGCCTAGCCCAATGACGGCAATTTTAATAGTGGTATCGGCATGCATAGACAATGATTGTATCGTTTTTTAACTTATATACCAAACGGGAATCTAGTGGAGGGGTCTCTTGTATCCCAGATCAAGTCGGGGATGACAAGAAGGAGCAAAGAAAAATCGGTCAAATAATAGGCACAGACTGCTCGTTAAAATCATGATGAGTCCCACTCTCAACTTCCTCTTGATCTACAACTATTAACTTAGGTAAATGCCACTCTTTTTTTGTTTCATCTTTCATTAAAAACTCCCCATTTATGTATATTAATAGACATTGCAACTCTAACACAGTAACACGGGGTTACGTCAACAGAAGCTAGCGCATGAATGCGAGGGACACTGGCTTCACCATCGAACATCATCTAAATCAATGTCTCTAGTCCAAAATTCTTTCAGAATAAACCACTATTCTGCTAAGATAGAAAATCTCAATACCCTCTAGGAGATTTGTATGGATCATCAATTTTTTGAGTTGCCAGTAAATCTGGATATTGAAACTAAGGTTATCCTAAAAAAATTGGTCGCTTTAGAAATTTCTGCCGTTAATATTTCATAGTCTTTGTTCTCTTTTGCTCCTCGTTGTTTCCACTCGTCTGTGAGCTCTTCTCGAATGGCTCTGCTTTTTTGGAGGGAATTGATTGGATAATTCTAAAGATTCCTTCTGTGCTTGCACAATCTGTTTGGTATTTTTTTCCATCAGAAGCTTCTAATTTGAGTTGTCGACATAGTGTCGACAACTGAGCCCCCTCTTCGTTATTTACACGTATTTTTATCTTGTACTCGTAATCTCTTGAATTAACACTGTCGGTCAAAGCCGCTACAACATCTATTACAGAAAACCACCATTCATTCTGATGGTAAATGCGACGGATTGATTTTTTATTAAAGACAACCAATTTCTGGAAATCTAAAGAGGCTTCTGCCATAAATTTTCTCCTTTTGAGACAGTATCAACATTGCGAGAAAATCTTAACATAAAACACTTAATTTCTATACTTATCTTTAATAATTATATAATTAACGCAATGAATAATACGTACGTTATTGACAAAAAAGCGTACGCGTTCTATTCTAAACTCATTATGAAACAAGAAACGATCACCCATTTACGACAAAACTTATACCAAACTGTAGATGACATTATCCGTACAGGCGAGCCTATTGTGATTACCCGACATCAGTTTCAAGTACAACTTTCCCTAGTCTCTCCTCCCTCTAAACTCAGTAAACTTAGAACCCATAAAACCATTATCGGCGATCCTGATGACCTTATAAACTTAACGGTGAGCCAGTGGAACGAAGCAAAGAATCTGTAGTCTTTCTCGACACCCATGTGGTGGTGTGGCTTTTTGAGAATCGTTTAGACACACTGAGCAAGAAAGCCTTGCGTATTCTTGAGCAATACCCGCTTTACATTTCTCCAATGGTCAAGCTTGAACTCGGCTTTTTAAAAGAAGTTAAAAAAATCAAACACAATTCTGAAGTCATTCTGTCTGAATTGCTATCCACCATTGGCCTTGAAATAGCTCAAACCCATTTTCATCAAGTCATTCAGAACGCCTCTTTACTCAGCTGGACCAGAGACCCCTTTGACCGCATCATTACGGCAGAAGCCATGGTTCACGGTGCCACTCTTATCTCTTGCGATAAAACCATTCAAAAGTATTATGAGAAGGCGGTGGGATAGTGAAAAAAAACTGGGTTTTACTTTTTAGTTCTCTCTTTGTACTTATGGGGGTTATATTTTACATTCAATTTTACAAACACGCCTCCCCCTATCAAAAAGTTATATTTTCACAGACTCTTTACCCTAATGAAAGAGCTCTTATTAAAAAACAACTTGAGAACGAAGGGGGTCAGTCCTTAGAAAAAATAACCAAGGCTGGCATCTCCATTGGGATAGATAAAATTGATATTAATGACGATGGAATCAAAGATATTTTGGTCTTTATTGAGGGGACTCCTTTTGGGGGCAGCCATGGATATACAACAGAAATTTATTCCATGAATAAATCTCAAATATTCAATCCTCATCCATTTTTGAATTTATGGAATATCAGTACTTTTGGTAAAATGGTCGTTTTAAATACTACCCATAAAGGGTATCGTGATATTGTATTTTTAGGGGGTGATCCAAATCATTTTGATAGACGCCTGGTCTATTATTGCTATTGGAGCGGGAAGGGATATGGGTTGTCGCTTAGAGTTCCCTATCATGGCCAATTTGGAGGATTTCGATGACACATTCTTACGATGATTTTTTTGAGGCATTGGGAAAGAAGGAATCCCATGGAGATTACAAAAGCATCAATACGCTTCGTTTTATGGGAAAATATCAAATGGGAGAGCTCTCTCTTATTGATCTTGGGTACTATACGCCAGACGGACATTCAGGGGATAATCGTTACAGCGATAAATTTTGGACGGGAAAAGAGGGAATTAAAAGCAAAACTGATTTTCTAAACTCTCCTCAAATTCAGGAAAAAGCTGTACGAGAGTATGCAAAACACAACTGGCTCAGCATTTTAAACTTTGGCCTCGATAGGTATATTGGAAGAAATATACACGAAGTTCCCATCACGATATCTGGACTTCTTGCAGGAGCACACAACCAAGGACCTCGTAGGGTCTCTACTTTTATAAAATATGGGGTTAACTCAAAAGATGGCTATGGTACAGAGATAAAAAGTTATATCAAAGACCTTTCAGGGTATGACACGCCATTTAAGTCTAGAAAGAAACTTCTTGGCTTAAAAAAAGATAAGCAAGGTCAAACTGTGATGTATCAAATTGAGGGGAAAGACTGGATATCCGTAGCAGATGCTATTCAAATGGTTAAAGCGTTTCTTTTGGATGCTGTTATCGTTACAAATTCTAAGGGCACAGTTTTTTTAAAAACCCCTCCGGATCACAGTACTGACAATAACCTTGGGTAACACAAACCAGACTGAGCTTTTTAAAATTGCGGCCTACCAAGGCCCAATTTGCGAAGGAAACCTATCGCAAAATCTGGTAACCGTTTTAGAGTGCTTGCGTGAGGCTGAAAATGATCAGGTCGATATTTTGTGCATGCCAGAATGTTTTTTACATGGGTATTTTGCTACTCGAGAAGAAGCTCTTCAATATTCGATCGATCTTAAAAGCGCTGAGTTTTCAGAACTTTTAGACCCTTTTAAGCCTTTTCACTATACAACCACTTTGATTGGCCTCAATGAAAGAGTCGGCGAATTGCTTTATAACACGGTGATCGTGATTGAAGCAGGAAAACTCATGGGGAAATACCGTAAGGCATATACTTATGCCCCCTATGACTACTATGAACTTGGAGTCGATTTTCCTGTTTTTGAAAAAAGAGGCGTCCCTTTCAGCATTATTATTTGCTATGACTGCTTGTTCAGGGAACCCGCCCTTATTTCTGCTTTGAAGGGGGCTAAAATTTTGTTTTGCCCGATGTTTAATCGGGTGGAAAAAACAGAGAAATCCGCCTCGTTTTTGGAGAGTAATGCCCATTTTATTACACGCGCCTTTGATACGAATTGTTGGTTGGTATGCAGTGATATTGTGTGGGAATCAGATACGCACACGTGCCCTGGGTATGCCACTATTTTATGCGGAGAGGGGCGTGTGGTTGTGGCTTCAGAGCCTTTTAAAACTCGGCTTTTGACCTATGCCATTCCGATGGAGGGGCTGTTAAAACCGAAGAAGAAGAGGTTTTTTGGGAATCGTACCCTAACAGAATTGCTTTGTGATACACTTAGGTAAATTTTATAAAATGATCTTAGAACTTGTTGCAAGTGGCATGAGTTTTACCGAAATTTTAGCTGATTACTCAGACCTTGAAGAAGATGATTTAAAAGCCTGTTTGGATTTTTCAGCGAAACTTATCCAAGTGAAAAGCGTGATGCGTTTAGTGGCATGAGATTTTTTCTAGATGCTCAACTGCCGTATCGATTAAAGGAAAAATTTGTTTCTGCAGGGTAGGATACTCTCCACACCCAAGATTTACCCACTGGAAACGGATCTTCAGACGAAGATATTATTGAATTTTGCACTCATGAAAGCCGTATTATTGTCACTAAAGATAGTGACTTTCTCCAATCAAAAGTATTGAGAAATAAACCTCAGAAGCTTCTTCTTGTCTCTACAGGAAATTGTACCAACACCGTTCTATTTTCAGTATTTCAAAAAGTACTTCCAGAATTTGAAGATGTGTTAATAAAATATAGAGTAAGTTGTTGTTTTAAAAAAGACCAGATACTGGTAAAAATACCTAGATGAGTATGAAAACGATTACAGGTTTGATCAAAAAACTGATTAAAAATCCAAACTATGCAGAAAAAATTCGACCCATCGAGATTGGGGTTCATCAAGGCAAAGTGTGGAGTTTCGACACCAGGCGATTATTTGCTTTTATGAGCTTAAGAGAGTGCCTCCCGTTTTCTCATTGATAAAAAACAAAGGGTTATCCAAGAGGGCTCATGTAAAACACAGTAGACTTTATAGTAAAACGCAAATATGATAACCCTCATATGACTTTTCTCATGCGTGCGCATAACGTTTTATCACCGGTTTCTAGTCACTTTACGCAGCTTGAAGTGGTGCGCGGTGAAGGTTGTTATCTTTATGATGCCGAAGGCCGTGCCTATTTGGACTTTTCTTCAGGAATAGGCGTCTCTTCTACAGGACATTGTCACCCGAAGGTTGTCAAAGCTATTCAGGACCAAGCGGCAACCTTGATTCATGGCTGTTTGGGAGTTGTTTACTATGAAACACCGATAGCTTTGGCTGAAAAATTAGGGCAGATTTTAGGCCATGGGCTAGAGTCTGTTTTTTTTGTTCAAAGCGGGTCAGAGGCCATAGAGTCTGCTATTAAACTTGCCAAATATGTGACTAAAAAGCATAAAATTGTGGCATTTCGAGGGGGGTTTCATGGACGCACCCTAGGTGCCTTGTCTTTAACTACCTCAAAGGAAAAATATCGAGACGGCTATGCCCCTTTGTTGGAAGGGGTCGATTTTTTTCCTTACCCTTATTGCTACCGCTGTCCATGGGGAAAAAATCGTGAAACGTGTGACACTTCTTGTAAAGAGGAGCTGGCTTCTTTTTTTGAACAGCTAGATGATCAGGTCGCTGCTGTTGTTGTTGAATTGGTTTTGGGAGAAGGGGGCTATACCCCTATTCCCGAGCCCTTTTTGATACAATTAGACAGACTGTGTAGGGATCGTGGCATTTTGTTGATTTTTGATGAAATTCAGACGGGGTTTGGTAAGACTGGCGAATGGTTTGCGTTTCAAAAATACGGTGTTGTTCCAGATATTATTGCGCTAGCAAAGGGAATTGCCTCGGGACTTCCTTTAGGGGCTTGTGTTTCAACGAAGACCCTGATGTCGAAATGGACAACCGGTGCGCATGGGGGGACCTATGGCGGAAATCCGGTTACATGTGCTGCTGGGCTGGCAACTTTAGAGGTTCTTGAATCAGAATTTAAACAGACGGCTTCCCTTGCGAAGGAAGCCATGGATCATTTGAACGGAACATTGAAAAATCATCCTTACATTGGAGATATTCGTGGTGTGGGAATGATGATTGGGGTCGAATTTGTTCAAGACACGCATACAAAAATACCTGCCCCTGCGTTCATGAAACATGTGATGATGGAGTGTTTAAAACGAGGGCTTATTGTGATTTCTTGTGGTTTACATGATAATGTCATTCGTTTGATTCCCCCGTTAACTATTGACGAAGAGAGCTTGAAAAAGGGTCTGAATATTTTTACTGAGGTTATTTGTGGCCATTATCAAGGGTAAGCATGCGGTTTTAGAGGCACTTCATTCCGAATCTGAAATAGAGCGTATTGTGCTGTCTTTTCAAACACAAAATCAGCCTGATATGCGCATGATTATGCACCTGGCAAAATCGAGACGGATTAAAGTTCAAATTGCTTCTAAAGAGACCTTTGATCGTATGATTCCTGATGCACACACCCAAGGTGTTCTAGCCTATATGCCAGAGCATGAAGGAAAATCACTGGAAGAAATTCTAGAAAATCAGGCTCAATATCCCTTTGTGGTTATGGTGGATCATTTGCAGGATCCCTACAATTTTGGTGCTATTTTGCGTACCTGTGAAACGATGGGTATTAAGGCGGTTATTTATCCGAAAGATCGAAATGTTCAAATTACCCCCGGGGTGATTAAAACGTCATCGGGTGCTATTCATTATCTGGATTTAGTCAAAGTGACTAACTTGGCTCAATGCCTTGAGAAAATGGAAAAAGCAGGCTATTGGATTTACGGGACCTCTGATAGAGACTCTACGGACTTAGATCATTTTACGCCCCAATTTCCTATGGTGTTGGTGTTGGGGAATGAGGAAAAAGGGCTATCCCCTTTGTTGGCAAAAAAAACACATGGCATGATACAAATTCCTATGAAGGGTAAAATTTCTTCTTTAAATGTGTCTGTTGCAGCGGGTATTTTGATGTATACGCTTTCTCGCAAACTTGATTTTCTGTGAACGACTCTCTTTTCAAAAAGAACAGTATCCGCAATAAAATTTTATTGCCTTTTGTGTTGATTATTACCGTAATGACGGCGGGATCTGTTTTTTGTGCGGTTTATTTTATTTCCAATGCCAAGCCCTTTATTATTGGAAGTATCGCCCTTTTAGTGTTTGTAAATGCGCTTATTTTTGCTATTTATTCTGTCATTATTCGGAAAATTACGAACTCGATCGAGATTTTGTCTGAAGTGGCCAAACGGGTTGCCAAGGGGGATTTGAATCAGCAAATTTATATTGAATCTGGGGATGAAATCGGGGAGCTTTCTTACGTATTTAACCAAATGGTCAAAAATTTAAAAGAATATTCGTCTAATTTGGTACTAGAAAAAAATCGCTCTGAGGCTATTATTTCAAGTATTCCCGAGGGAATTGTTGTAACCGATATGGAAAATCGATTGATTCTTGCCAATAAGCGCGCTGAAGAGGTGTTCCATTTTTCTTGCGATCAGCTTTCTGGGAAAAGTGAGATGAATTTTATTACGAATGAAGAACTTATTGAAAATAAAAAGCCCATTACCCGAGATATTATTTTCCCCTCTCCAGAAGGAAAGAATCGAGTCTATCTTCTGACCTCTAGCTTGGTGTCAAATGCACATCAGATGAGTATAGGGGTTATTACTATCTTGAGGGATATTACCCACGAGCGTGAACTTGAAGAATTGCGAGAAGGTTTTTTACGAACGGTTACCCATGAGCTTCGAACCCCACTGACTTCGATTATTGGGTTTATAGAGTTGATTTGTCAAAGTGAAGAACCTGTCTTATCTGAACAAAAGAGATCGTTTCTTAAAATTGCTTTGAATGAAGCAACGAGTCTGAAAAATATGATTGATGATTTGTTAGATTTATCTCGAATGCGAGCTGGAAAAATTAAAGCTATTTTGGTTCCTGTCAATATCAAAGAAATGGTTGAAAGTGTGGTGGCTACATTTTTGCCTCTTGCAAAGGGAAAGGGGGTTTCTCTTATCATAGACCCTATAGAAACGGGCTTAGAGGCTAAGGCCGATTTTACAAAATTGCGTCGGGTGTTGATTAATTTAGTGTCGAATGCGCTAAAGTTTACCCAAGAGGGCAGCGTGACTTTGTCTGCCCATCAACATAACAAAGAAGTGATTCTGTCTGTGGCAGATACGGGCATTGGTCTGATTCCAGAAGAACGGGATGTTATTTTTGAGAAATTCAGACAGGTTGACTATTCAACGACCCGAAAATATGAGGGTATAGGGCTGGGCCTTTATATCGTTAAACAATTGGTGGATATGCATGGGGGGCGGGTGTGGGTAGACAGTGAGTACTCGAAGGGATCTGTTTTTTCATTTTCTATTCCGGTCTAATCACGGACTTATGATACTATAAATTCAACTCAAAGACTTTTATAAGGAGTACAGAAGTGGCGAAGGATTTTCAACCAGACGACGAGAGAGAGTATAACGACGGATTGGGCGATTTATTACGGGAAAAAGAGCGCCGTGAATTTAGCTGGGCTAAGACAGCGGTGGTTATGACGGTGTTAATTCTTGTTATTTTTATGGGACTTGTCTTGGTTTTTAGTGTGGGGAAGACTGTATTAAATAAGTTGTCTGGTAAAGACCAAACTATTCCGGAAAAAGTATTCCAAGATATTGAAAAAGTCGAAAAAGAAATGACGCCTTCAGAAGGTGATATACAGAATGAGACTTCTCATGTTGCGGCTACCCCTAATATAGAGAATCCTTCTGAAGAATCTGCTCCCGTTTCTAGCCCAAAGCCTGCCTCCAAACCTGAGCCCAAATCTGAACCCAAACCTGAACATAAACCTGAGTCCAAGCCTGTCAAAGAGCACTCCGTTACAAAAGTGACCCCTAAACCGGTAAAGCTGGTTCATGTTGAACCTGTCCATTCTGAACCGGTAGTGCCTGCTGCTCCCAAAAAGCCACATAAAACTTGGGTGCCGCCGGTATCTAAAAAAGCTGTCGAAACGGCTTCTAAAGTGGCCATCAAGGGAACCCCCTATAAGTTAATTGCAGGCAGTTTTACAACAAGGCAAGGGGCAATGAATTTACAAAGTAAATTAAAAAGTCAATCTATTGAGACCTATTATTGGAAATCTGAGGGGGAAGGTCCGCAATTTCATATTCAAGTGGGAGCCTTTGCAACCCCAAAAGAAGCTGAAAAATATGCTGCAATATTGAGAAAAAAAGGATTCTCTCCGGTTGTCCTTAAAAAATAATTGCAGGCATCTGTTTTTAGCTTCAGGATCTCCCAGACGTGCCGAGTTATTAGCCTGTTCTGGGGTCCGCTTTCAGAGAATTGTGAATGGTTTGGATCCTGAGCCTATGGTCAAGTCGGGGTCTGCCGGTTATATTAGAAAACAAGTCCGAGAACTTGCTGCTCAAAAAGCCGTGGCCTCTGCGGGTGATAGGCAAGGGCTTGTTTTGGGTTCTGATACGGTTGTCGTATTGGGTCGAACCGTATTGGGGAAACCGCGAGATTTAGAAGAGGCTCAAGAAATGCTTGCTAAACTTTCCGGGAAAACACATCTTGTTGTGACGGGTGTGGCTCTTTATGATACGCTCACCGGTGCAATAGAAAAGAGATCTTCCACAAGCCAAGTGACGTTTCGGTCGTTGACAGAGGGTGAAAGAAAGGCCTATTGTGCCCGTTTTGACGTTTTGGATAAGGCCGGTGCTTATGCGATTCAAGATATTGGCGATGTATTTGTAGCACGATTTTCGGGTTCTCTGGATACCATTATCGGGTTACCTATGGCAAAAGTGACGACTCTATTAAAGGGATATAGCATTATTTAGGAGTAAGAAATGTCTTTTTTCGATTTTTTTTATAAGCGATTCTCTAAAGATATGGGAATTGATTTGGGAACAGCCAATACGGTGGTCTATGTAAGGGGTGAGGGCATTGTTGTCAGAGAACCTTCTGTGGTGGCGATTGATCGCGATACCAAAGAGGTTATGGCTATTGGCAACGAAGCCTATAGCATGGTGGGGCGCACCCCTGGGAATATTATTGCCGTTCGACCTATGAAGGATGGGGTGATTGCCGATTTTGATGTGACTGAAAAAATGGTAAGGGCTTTTGTTAAAAAGGCACATCAAGGGTCCTCATTGGTGAAACCACGGGTATTGATTGGGGTTCCATGGGGTATTACGGATGTTGAAAAAAGGGCTGTCTTGGATGCGTCATTTCAGGCGGGCGCAAAGGAGACCTATCTTATCGAAGAGCCGATGGCAGCTGCTATTGGGGCCAATGTTGCTATTAATGAGCCTGTTGGGAACATGATTATAGATATTGGCGGTGGCACTACTGAGGTGGCTGTTATTGCTTTGGGCGGAATTGTGACTTGTAAATCTATTCGCATAGCCGGCGATGAATTTAATGAGTCTATTTTGGTGCATTGCCGAAAAAACTACAATTTATTAATTGGTGAGCGTATGGCCGAAAGAGTGAAGATTGAAATTGGTTCAGCATATCCGTTTGAAGAAGAACGAAAGGTCGAGGTCAGAGGACGGGATTTATTAAGTGGCTTACCTAGAACATTCACGCTTTCTTCCTATGAAATTCGTGACGCCATGTCGGAATCGGTTATGGCTATTATTGATACGGTCAGAATGACCCTGGAAAAGACGCCTCCTGAATTGTCATCGGACATTATGGAACGCGGCATATTAATGACGGGTGGGGGGTCGTTGTTGCATGGATTAGACCATTATTTGATGGAAGAAACAGGGATTAAAATTCGCCGGGCTGCAGACCCTCTTTCTTGCGTGGCTTTGGGTACGGGAATGATTTTAGAAGACCCTAATTTGATGTCTTTGATCGACCCCACCTTGTCTAAAAAAGCAACATAATAATTGCGTTTGACAATATAGTTTGACATGCTAGGATTCCCCGTTGGATAAGGGGATATTTCTTTTGATTGGAGTATTTCATGGCCGGTTTGACTTTGGCACCTTCAACAACAATACAACTATCTCCTTCTGTTAAACCTTCTTCTGGCCCTGCCTTGGGTGGCCTAGCTCCCACTTCAAATCCACCTTCAACGTCGGCATTGACAAGTTCTGCAGGCTTGGTGCAGGCATATGTAGTACAGCCCGCGGTTAATCTAGCGACATATCTTCGCGGTTTTATGCCTGGCGCAACACAAGTTTCAGAAGCTTCTCGGGCAGCTACTGCGAGGCCTATTGCTGTTCCCGCAGCAGCTCCTACTCCGTTTTCAAGTGATCTTCAACCGAAGAGAACGAGTGATGCTGTTTTGGCACTGGCAGGCTTGCCTGGAAGTGAACCAAGGCCGAGAAGAGATATGCCTGATTCTGATTCCGTTTCCCTGTGTGCGACAACTGTCAATGTATTGGCTACGGTTTCTCCTCCTCCACTGCCCCCGGATCCAATTTTACATGCAAGCTCACTTCCGTCGGATCAAGGTTTAGTTGTGGTACACGGGTATGCGGATGGTGATTTCCCCGAACTTAGACTTATGCGTATAAATACAGCGCATGCGGTAGGTGGTGTGACTGATGGGGTTCTACCCTCTTCGGAATACAGTGTTCGTGCAAAAATGGTAGGGGTAAAGGATACGCCAGATGGATCTATGGTAATGGTACTGGGAGAACCTAATGGGCAAAACAGGACTTGTGCTTATCGTTTTCGGGTTGGGCCTGCCGATCTTCATGCGCTTCTGGCTTCTTCTGATTGTACACCAGGTACATTTCACGATCCGAGGATTGCTATGGCGCCGCTAGGTGATAAGGGCAGTTTTGCTATGTTTTCAGTAAATGAGAATGAGGCACTCACTTACACCGCTTTTACAGTATCCCCAAGTAATCCATCAGATGGTTCTTTTTCTCAACCCATTGTTATACCAGGTATTCCTCTGGTAGTCGGAAAAAAAAGTGCCACCGAAGGTTTGGGTGTTGATGGAGAAAGAGTTGTTGCTTCCCTTTACACCACAAGCAGTGATTTTGGTGGGACTCAATTTCAATTGGTAATGGTAAATCCGGGTAGAATGAGGGCTACCTCGGCTCCCCTTAAGGGGACAGAGGGTGCGACACATCCTGTTATTGCTCAAGGGCCTACCCCTGGGACTTTTGTGGTTTCTTATGTTAATTCAGGGGGTGTTTTTAAACATAGTTTTATCGATCTTAATAACCTGGGTAAGGTAAATCCTGTTTATACGTTTCCTACCCCTAATGGAACAGTAATTGATTCTAGCGTCCCACCTGTAATGGCTATGATTTCGGGAGGAAATGGGGCTGGGATTGCAACTGCGGTATTGGACACTGGAGACGTTCATACCTGGAGATTTCATATGAGTAGTAACGGCACAAGGACTACGACAAGTGCGGAAATGCTTACTTTTGCTCCTGGGACTCCTTCTGTGTTAGCTTTGGCTATTGATAGGCATTTTGACCCTCAGACGATTGCAGACCGACACGCCGTTCTTTTGAATGCTACACAGCCGGGACCGTTTTTGCAAGTCACTCAATGTGATGTGCCCATAGCGACATCTACGTCTACATCTACTTCTACTTCTACATCTACTTCTAAATCTACTTCTACATCTACTACGGTTCCGACGACGGTGGTAGATATGGTTCCATCACCTTCTGCTTTCGACAGTACGGATGAGTTGAGGTATATAGTGACTGGCCTATCGGCGGCTGGGGCTATTGGTGCAGTGGTAGTGGTGGTGGTTATCCTGCGTGGACCCCATGGGGCCCGTGTGGCTCCTGGGGAACAGGTTCTACAGGAACCGCGGGTGGCAGAGCATGCGGTATAGCATTAGGAGCCTCTATGAATCCCCCTACTAATGTTACTGTTGCTGTTGTTCGTTCAGTTGGCGCGCCATTACCTACAAATGGCGTCGTTCCCAGTTCTAATCGATTATCACCAGGAGCAGTGGCTTTGGTACAAGGCGCTGTTTCCGCTGCTGTCACTGCAGTAAGCGACGCAGGGGTTTATATTAAACAGTTGTTAATCGGTTCAACAGTCACCATTAGTGAGCCTACCACTCGAGTTACGGATAGGCCTGTTACTGTTTCTCGATTAAGGAGCTCTCCCTTTTCCAGTGCACCACAACAACCCTCTGATACAAGTGTTCGTCAATTGGCTGCTGAGGAGAGGGTTAGAAGAGCCCCAACGCCGTTTGAGGCTGATCCTCAGTGTGAGTTAGCTGGCGAGCTACGCGCTACAGATACATTTACCACGGGTACAGATCAGAAGATTGTTGTTAATCCCGATGGTTTTGAATCTAAGGGTATTATGAGCGTATCGATACCCGGTGTTTTTACAGGATATTTGCCTTATCCCACGACTTTTAATGTTCAGTTTTTTAAAAATGGAACCATTGTCTTTTCGGATACTGTAGGGTCTACTGCTTATGATGGAGACTTGCTTGATGCGGCTGGAAAAGGCCGTTTTGTGACTCTATATAATAATAGAGATAATGGTAAAAGTTATACGTGCGCAGAGGCCCAAGAATTTTTGGGCGAGTTGTCAGCGTATGCATGCACAAAGGGTTTTTCAGGCTTAGGTGCTATGGTTTTTGATCCACGCGGATTTGGTGCGGATGGGTCAAATCCTGTGTACGTGATGGCCAAGGATGGTGAGGGAAAACCTCCTTCTTTTGTACAGTTTTCTCCTAAGGCTGGTCTTCACGGTGCTTTTGGGTTACCTGTAGAGGCAACGTATTTGCCCGTGATGGCGCAGGGTGAGTTTGCTTCGGCAGTTGAGTATCGTGATCCGGATGGGGTTGTTCGCTATATGGTTGTGTACCCTTCTGAACCTCAACGTAATGTTGAGCTCGTGGAGATTAAGTTTCCAGATCAGGTGGCCAATGCGGCTATATCAGGGACGGAGGGGGCCACGAGGCCAAGCATAGAGACCGTTGGGCTTTCTTCTACTTTTTTGGTGACATATATGAAACCAACTGAAACAGGACCCTTTGAATTAAGGGCGACTTTTGCCACGCCTGGACAAACCTCGACACAACCCATGTATACGATTGCACTTCCGCCTGAATTCACTCCTGATCCTAATTCTACGCCGAAAGCGGTTATAGATGAATCCGGTAAAGGTATGATTGTGTTGCGTGGTGTGAAGGGCACATTGTGTGCTGTTAACGTCGAAGTCGATCCGAGTGGTCGTCTTACCCAAGGGGCAACGACATTTTTACCGGATGAGAACGTAGACGCCTTTGATATAGCCAAAAGTAAAAATGGGAGTGAACCCTTTAGGGTGTTCACTTTTCATGGAGATGTTAAGGCTGGAGAACGTATGATTGGAGTTGTCGTTTGCTCTAAACTACCCACCTTTCCAACGCCATCATCACAAGCAACGTCATCCGAGACATCATCATCGCAACCAACGCCATCTGAGACGCCTGCATCCTCGACAGGTGCGCCCGAGGACTCTTCATCGAAAGGACTGTCTACGCAGGACGTGGTTTTGATTAGCACTTTTGGAACCTTAGGACTGGTGATAGTGGCTGGGGCTGTAAAAATAGTACGCATGAAACATGCTGGGCATGTCTTTTGTTCATCAGGGCACCCTTCTTCCGCTGGTTCTGAGCCGTATAGTGACGCCATATTACTGGAATAAGTCTGCCTATGTCTTTCTACGGCGCGCAGGTTGGGAATGACACTACTGTTTTTTATCTGAAGCGGGTCCACGACTAGAGGGTGTTTAAAATTTGTACCAATAGGGAAATATGCTTATTGGCGAGCACTTACTAGTCGGCGAGGGAATAAACCTGTGAACTCTTTGTATAAAATTGTTGCTTCTGGTGTTTTGGATAGCCCAAAAGTAACACTTGATTTCTTTGTAGGGCTTCATGATCAAATAACATCCGCTAGCAATGAGCAGGAACTCATGCGATTGGCGGACGCTTTTAAGCAGGCTAAACGTACAATAGGTATAAATGAGAAAACCAGCGCTTGTGAGTATGGAAATAGACATGCGTTTTTAATTCAGATTCGAGAGATTATATGTCTTGAGGCTCTATTCTCGAGAGAACTGGCACCACTTTGGGATGTTCTTTTACTCAATCGTTCTGTTCAGGGGCGGCATAGTTTTCTGGCGTGTAAAGTGTTGCACGATGCCCTATTACCACAGCCTCCAGATCAAGATGCCTGGGCTTGTTTTCCCGGTATTCAATTTTTTATTTCAGGATCCCATAAAACACATTCGGGTATCAATCTTTCAGAAACAGGCCTGGTTACGAGGGTTTTAGAAAAAGTTTTTGGCTTATTGGGGGACGTTTCTGATCAAACGGGGCTTCCTGCATGTGCCCAATTAATAGCCTCCTGTGTAGCTTTTATGCAAAAAATACAAGCAGGCAAATTTCGTGATATCAATGAAGATATGAAGGGAATTCAAGCCCATATTCAAGAGGCAACAAAAACGTGTAAAGAGGTTTCAACTTTGTTGCTTCCAAAATTGGATCAGAAAATGACAAGAACTCAAGGGGCGCATTATCAAGAAACCATGCGTTCTTTGGATTTTTTGATAGCACTGACCCGATTCCCGTCGCACTTAAGAGAAGCCCATAACGCTTGGGGAAGTGTGGCGCATATTCAAGACTTGCCTTTAGAGCAGGTTTCTAAGACAGATTGTTTGACGCTGTGGGCCATACTCGCCAGGTACCCAGAGGCATGGCCTGAGTTATATCAAGAGACGCTAGCTGTTAATCCGATTGACTTTGTCCCTCTGAAACCCGTTGAACTTGGACTTTCTTTACATGAGTATCTCAGAGTGGTTACAGAAAGGGCTGTTTTGCTTGCACTTTTTGGAAGCTCTGTGATTACAGCTCCGCTTCATCCTTTTATTGATATGGTGTCGAATGCCCTTGCTGCACTGGGAACAGATTACCATTTTAAAGAAGGGCGCACGTCTTTGGGAATTGAGCTTATCAGGGAGGGTTTTAAATTTTTAACCCTTTACGCCATGGTGGGATTTAGCCCTTATTTCTATTTAGAAGCAGGGATTCGAGCGTGTCATTGGCTTTTAGAGGGGGCGAGATCGGTTCGTACTTATGTGCAATGTGATTCGAGAGGAGACGCAGAGGGACCCGATTTGCGTAAGCATATTGCTGAGGCTCAGGGGCCTGTTTTAAAGGTGAGGGAGGCTATTTTGAAAGCGTCAAGTAACGCTGCTTGGTATGATAGTTTTGCTACCCGAATGGATGGGGTCACCACAACCTCGAAAGCACGGAAGCGCCTGCTAGCCTGTTTTGGGGATGGGAAAAATCCAATTAGAGGGTGGTTGCGGGTTTGGGGGATAACATCAAAAGAGTTGGCTGGAAATGTAGGCCAAGCATTGGTATGCCAAATTATTATTTTGAATTTGCTTGATTTATCTATATATGGGTATGGAGCAGTTTTTGGTACAGAGTCTACTCTTTTAGAAAAAATAGGTATAAAACCAGGTTCAGATTTGGGTCTTGAGACATCTGCTCGGAAAATTCGTGATTATTACCATCAAAAAAGAGAAGCTGTTATGAAGGTAAGTTTATCTTCTTCGGATAGGGCCCAGAAAGTGAGTATGCTTTCAGATGAGCAAAACAGTGCACTTTTGGAACTGTTGGAAGGCCATTTGATTTCTACTGAATCTATCTATGCATTTCTCTTAAAACATCTTCATATACCCGATCCTGTTGCAAGGGTGAAATCTCTTTTTGGGGAGAGTGGGATCGAATCTCCAGCAGAGGCGCTCTTTGCAGGTTTTCATCGGTTACAACCTAAAATAGGAGAGATTTGCCCTCAAGACGGAACCTTTAATACAACGGTTCCTCAATTAAATAGCGCGTTTGATGCCAGATACCAGGCTCATTTGCGAGGATTAATGGCCTTACACTTACTTCAAGATGTTCCTAGCGAGTGCCCCGTAGACCCCGACGGGGTAGTGTTGTGTGTGCTTAAAGCAGATGCCCGATTGACGACCTATATATCCAGTTTAACAGGACCCATGAAATATGATATGCAGAGGGCATGGGTTCAACTCAAAGAGGATATGGTAAGCCAACTCGTAGTAAACGTAGCCCCTCTGGACTTGCTTTTGCAAACGCTAGAGGCCAAGATGTCTGCTTCTGCTTCTGCTTCTGCTTCTGATAGTTTGTGTCAACACCTTAGAGATACAGTTGTAAAAGAATTGGCAGACGTCTATGTTTTGGAACGGCTAGGTCTCCATACACGGCCTTCTTCTGGGACAATATGGCCCAAGCCATTGGCCAAAAAAACAAGAAAGTTAATGGCGCGATATCACCCTGACAACAAAGGGGCTCCTCTACTTCCTCCTGGGATGACTAGGGCGGATATATTCGATGCGCTTCGGCGATTAAATATATGAAATTCCCGATTAAAAAATACGATAATAAAGTACATGAATAAAAAAATAATGGCAGTAGGTTCTCTCACTAACGAGGCAATAGGAACCGATCGTTCTCACTTACCGCATTGGATTTGCCGCACGACACCCGCTGAGGCTCTGAAAATTGCCGCAGAACTAGGTCTTCTAGAGAAAAATCCCTTTGACCCTGCTGTTGATATGGATAGAATCGCTATTCTTAAAAATAAACTTGGCGCTTATCTACAATTGCCTACATTAGACAGGCAAAGACCTTTGGAGGATGGGCCCGAAGTGCTTGCTTTTGGCACTCAAACAAAACAGCTTCCTCGAAGATTGTCTTATTTGGAGCCATTTGCAGAGGGCTCTCAAGGAGAGATGTTGAGGGTTTCACAACAAGAAACATGTAAGAGATCGTGGGAGCCAAGTATCCCAGAAATGCTTATTCAAATAGATCTGCAAAGGGCAGGGCTTCATGTCCCCCCAATTTCTTTTGTAGGCGTACTAAGAGAAACTGAGTCTACGAAAGGTATCGCGCTTGCTTTTATGGATCTTGTTCCAGGAAAAGATGTTTTTGAAGTTATTCAATCTGCGAAGGGTCTTTTACCTGCGACTATAAACCCATTTGTTGCCATTTTGTTGACTGATATGGTTCCAATTCTTCAACATTTGCATGCTAGAGGTGTTCTGTATAGAGACATTAAGCCAGAAAATATTTTATGTGAAAAAGGCGAGAAAATTCGCTTTTTTGGAATAGATTTTGGTGTTGCAACGTGTAAGGGTGAACAAGCAGAAGCCTTGGGTACTTTAGAGTATATGGCCCCAGAGGTTTTGGGTCGGTTACTAAAAGATAAGGGTTTAGAGCCCTCCGGTCCAGACTTTAAGCTATTGGCTAGTTTTAGAAAATCAGACCCCAAAGTGGCAGAGCCCTCTGATGTTTATGCATTAGGGCTGGCTTTATGCTATGTAATAAATTCTACCCCTCGACAATATCAAAAATATGATCTTTCAACTGAATCAAAGATCAATTCAAGTATAAAAAACGCCTATCTAGTAGCTATAAAGGGCAGCTATAAGGAGCCTAAGCCCTGGTCCAGTTTAGACACCTTGATTGCCAGCATGATAGATCCGGATCCGGCGAAACGACCTACTTTGCAGCAAATTTTAACGCATCCTTTTATGAGGGAAAATCCTGTTAACGACACTTTAAGAAAGTCTACTTTGCGTAACATTGCCACTTATTTCTAGTTTTTAAGAGTAGAGCAGTTTGTAAATCCAGTACGTTTTTAACACCCTTGTCACATAATAGTGGGTTTCTGAATAGGGAATGGTGGCTACAAACCAGTCGATATCTTTATTTCCTTGTTGGGTGACCCACTTTTGGGTAATGTTAGGGCCTGCATTATAGCCCGAGAGCATCCATTCAAATTGGCTATTAAAACGCTTTTGAAGATAGCTTAGATAATAAGCACCACACCTAATGTTGTTTTCTGGTCTGTAGAGGATTTCAGGGGTCTCCCAGGGCATATTCAGATGTTTGGCGATGCCTTCTCCGGTCGAGGGAAGTATTTGCATTAAGCCTAAAGCCCCAGATCGAGATTTTGCCCAGGCATTAAAGTTGCTTTCTTCACGCATGACGGCCAGTATCAGAAAAGGGTCTACTCCAAATTCTTTGGCAGCGGACTGAACACTATCCCAGTGAGGTCTTGGGTAAAATATCTGCGCAATTTCAAGCGGGAAAGCCCCTTCTTTTTCGACCATCGATAGCCCATATTTTGAGGCCGAATTAATCGAATGATAGTAATCGCCCATTTTAGACTCAATCAAACACAGGGTGTATACCAGGTCTTTTTTTGTTTCTTTCTTGCTGTCTTTTCCATTTGTGCCTTCTTTGATGGTATTAATTTGATACTGAAGTTCTGAAAT
>JAHFDB010000064.1:0-4525 GCA_023249195.1 bacterium
CCAATGCTTAGGGGCGTATCGGATGTAAGCTCAAGGTCAATCTTGTCGGTGATCTCAAAGCCATCTGCTTCTATCTGTTGATAGGTTAGGCCAAAGCGGGGACTTAAATGGGAACCTGTTACAAAGAGCTGCAGTTCAATTTCGGGGTTTTTCTCTAATTCTTTAAGAAGCCAATAGAGCAATCCGTACTCGGCCCGTGTGCCTGTAATAACGCCTATTTTTCGTTTCATTCGAGTATAATGATATCATCTTTTTTAAAGGCTCTTGGGGCATTCTTTCCCAATACAGAGGCTACAGAGGCTACTGATATTCCTGCGCCAACGCGTTTAAATCCTAAATTCTTTAAACTCAGGAGATCCCCTTTTGCAATATCACACTGTGCCACAATTGATTTTCGTACAAGAGGCCTCATAGCGATTTCTTCCTGAACCGGAGATTTTTCACTCTTGCCCAATGCATTCTCAATATATCGAATTCCCTTCACCATCTCTGCAAATTCTTCAGGAGTCGCAGAGGCCGCATGATCTGGCCCAGGCAACTTTCGATCTAAAGTGATATGCTTTTCAATGACACACGCACCCATTGCCACGGCTGCGATTGCGGTCAAAGAACCGAGGGTATGATCTGAAAACCCGACTTTGACGTTGAAGGTTTTCGCGAGGGTTTGCATGGCCCTTAAATTTACTTTCCCTACGGGAGTCGGATAAAGGCTTGTGGTATGGAGTAATGTGATCTGATCTTGGTGTACTCCGTTGGAATAAAATGCCTCGAGAGCCGTCCTGACTTCGTCTAGGGTCGACATCCCGGTTGAGAGAATAACAGGACGCTTCTTGAGCGCAATATGTGTTAATAAGGGTACGTTAGTCAATTCCCCTGAGGAGATTTTATAGAGAGGCAGATTCAAGCTTTCTAAAAAATCAACACTCTCATGATCAAAAGGGGTCGATAAAAACAATAGATTCTGTTGGCTACAGTAATGATGAAGATCACTAAAGTCTTCATAGCTCAATTCCAAAGATTTGAGCATAGAAAACTGAGAACTTTCTTCTCCGGTATTTTGAATTTGATAGTTTGCTTTTGGAGTAGCTTTGCATACCAAGAGCTCTGTTTGGTATGTTTGAAATTTAATGGCATCAGCTCCCATTTCTTTGGCAACATCGACCATTTTTTTTGCTCGCTCAAGGGAGCCGTTATGATTGACCCCCGCTTCAGCAATGATCAGTACTTTTTCAAACATCGTGTTTCCTTGCCGGAACCCCTAGATAAAGGCCAGGCTCCAAGATGTCTTGCGTGACAACGGCCCCGGCTCCGATTAAACACTCTGAAGCAATGGTTTTATACTGAACAATACAAGCGCCGGCCCCAACCAAGGTATGGGAACCTATTTTAGCGCCGCCGCTCAGAATGGCACCCGAGGCAATATGGACAAAGTTTTCAATCTCACAGTCGTGGTCAACGCTACTGTGTGTGTTTAAAATACATCCTTTTCCTATGTGTGTACCCGGTTGAATGACAACCCCGTCCATGACAACCGTTCCGTCTCCCAAAAGGACATCGCGAGCCACAACAGCATCAGGAGATACGAGAGGCGGTAGCTTGAACCCAATCGTTTCTAACATAATCAAGAGGGATTCTCTTTTATAAGAAATGGTTACATTTCCCACTCCAAGAACGGCATGGCAGTCTGGATAGGTTTGTAGGATGCTAGCGAGGGCGGTGTTGCTTCCTAAATAGGGTAAATCAAAATCCGAGGAAGTGAGACCGCAATAGCCTAAAATATCCCATTGGTTTATTTTTTTGAGTACATTATATATGACTTTGGCATGGCCACCGCCCCCTAAAATGAGAATTTTATTCATCTAAAATTCCTTTCAAAATATGGCAGACTCTATGAATGCTTTCTTCTGAATTGAGTGTAGAGCTAGGCAAGCAGAAACTGGTCTTATAGAGTTGTTTTGCAACAGGAATATCTGTAGATCTAAACTGTCTGTAAGGTGGCATCTCTGGAATGGGATGAAAGACACGGCGGGTTCGAATGCCATTTTGTGACAATCTCAGCTGAACCTCGCTTACTTCCTTGTTTTTGAGTGAGCCTGCGTTTAGCCAATAGGCACTTGAAGCGTCTGAATTGCTTTTTTGCAGAAAAAAAGAACCGGACTCATGGAAATAATCGTGATAAATCTGGTGAAATTGTTTTTTCTTTTCAAGAAAATGAGGCACTTGCTGAAGTTGTGCCAAGCCAAGTGCGGCCTCTAGATTGGTCATGCGGTAATTATAGCCTACTTCAGAGTGATACTCACTCGATGGGACATCTCTGGCTTGATTCACAAGATACCGAATATGTTGAATTTGTTTATTTTCTTTGCCTATAACCATCCCCCCCCCGCCTGTGGTCATGAGCTTATTTCCATTAAAGCTGAAACATCCAAATTCACCCAGTGTTCCAGTGGGTTTTCCGCGATAGGTTGCACCCAAGCTTTCTGTAGCATCTTCAATCACTACCAGATGGTATTCTTTTGCAATTTTTAATATTTCAGTCATTGCACAAGGGTTTCCATAAAGATGAACCGGTAAGATTGCCTTTGTTTTTGGGCTCACCATTTCTTCTATTCGGTGTGCATTTATATTCCAGGTTACAGGATCACTATCAACAAATACGGGGTTTGCCCCAAGGTATAAAATGGGATTGATGGAAGCAAC
Source organism: bacterium (assembly GCA_023249195.1). Classification (GTDB taxonomy): domain Bacteria; phylum Margulisbacteria; class Marinamargulisbacteria; order SXXA01; family JAHFDB01; genus JAHFDB01. Next base: position 2,701 of record JAHFDB010000064.1, read on the forward strand.
AAATGTCAGCGCAGGAACAATGACCTCGTCTCCAGGCTGGATTCCTGCTTCTATGAGTGCCATATGCAGAGCCGCCGTACCACTTTGGGTAGAAATGGCCTCTGAAATGTTTAAAAAAGAAGCAAATTGGTCTTCAAACTCTTGAATAAAGGGCCCCGCAGTTGAAATATAAGTAGAATCGATCGCTTTGCATAAGAACGACTTCTCAAGCTCACCTACGGTGGGATCATCAAGAAAAACGGGGGGCTTAACGGTCATTTCGGCCACCCATACCTAAGAGCCAACTCTTCGAACGAGCCCGAATCCACACAACGACCCTCTTCCAGGACATAAACCCGATCGGAACGCTTTATTGTACTCAATCGATGCGCCACTATAATCACTGTTTTATCTGCCCCAAACTCAAAAATCTGATTTGAAATCAGCGCTTCAGTTTCAACATCCAACGCACTTGTGGCTTCGTCAAAAATGAGAATTTGAGGATTATGATACAAGGCGCGGGCGATCCCTAAACGCTGACGCTGACCGCCTGACAACTTTGCGCCATTTTCTCCGATGAGGGTATGGATGCCTTCTGGGAGGGTGGCTACAAACGTGTCTAGGTGGGCCTCTTTTAGACAACGGGCAATGATGGGAGACGTTTCTTTTGTTTGTTCCATGCCAAAAGCGATGTTGTCGAGAATAGAGGCATCAAGAAGGATTACCTCTTGGGGAACATAGCCTATGTGATTGAGCCAGCAGGGATTTTGCGTGTCTATCGCTTGTCCATCCACACAGATCTCCCCAGAGGCTGGGAGCAATACCCCCAATAAAATATCGATTAAGGTGCTTTTTCCTGATCCTGATTTTCCAATGATCCCTATTTTTTCTCCCTTATGAAGGGTTACAGACACATCTGTGAGACCACTTTTAGCAGCCGTAGGGTAGTTGAAACAGAGGTTTTTTATGTTTATTTCATGTAGAAAGGGAATGGGATCCCCTTTGAAAGAAGCGCGAGCGGGCCGTGTTTGAAGTAAATCACGGCTTATAGACTCAAGACTCACCTGCTGTGTTTTCATAAGAGACAGTGCAAACGTCATTTTATTAAAGGCAGGATACAGTCTAAATACGGCGGCCCCAAAAAGTGTCAGGGTCACCAACATTCGTTGCGGAGTCCAGTTCAATAAAATCATTGAAATGCAAAAGCTAATTAATCCAATAACAAAGACCAATTCAAAAATAACGCGCGGCAAAAACTGTAGAAACTGTGATTTTCTTCCTGCTTGTTCGGTATAGCCTAGCCAGTGTTCTATTTTTTCGTAAAAGTAAGCATAGGTTCTTGAAATTTGGATATATTTAAACCCACGAAAAGACTGAATCACCCATAAGCAGGCCTGACTGTAGGCGTGGTTGTAGTGGACCCCTGTTCTATACAGGTAGCCTTTTACAATCCCTATGTAAAGTAGACTGACAATCGACATCACCACAATAGCACTCAGAGTCATCAGGGGATTGAACCATAATAGAAGTCCCAAAATGCAAATCAAAACAAACAGCTCTGCAATCAAAATAACAAGCTGTTGCAGATAGGATACAAGGCTGCCCACCTCTTGGGTAATGACGTGGAGAAGCTTCGACGAGTTCCGTTCGAGAAAGGTTAAATAGGACATTGAAAAATAGCTGCGCACCAGTGCCAAAGACAGCCCGGTTCTGAGCTCAAATAAATATTTTTGAATCAGCCATTGATTGACCAGCATCAACACTGCTTTGACAAAAAAAACAACAGCAATAAAACTGCAAATCCACAGCCTAAACGAGTGTGTTTGTAAGAAAGGAAGATGTGTTA
>JAHFDB010000064.1:4535-6944 GCA_023249195.1 bacterium
CTCATGTTGGGAGAAAGTAAGTTTTCAATTAAAGGCACAGTGATCCCTACCCCCAGGGTATCTAAAATACTGACCATAATTAAGCAAATGAGAATAAAGCCTAATTTTTTTCTAGGTATAAAAGCGGTGAGCCCGATGAGATTTTTCAGGGTGGCATTCATGTGAATTTTATTATACTTCAGATTTCAACAAACTGTGTGCTATAAATTGAGTTCAATGAAGCACGTTGTTTTAGTTACTGGCGGAGCCGGATTCATTGGGTCACACACCTGCAAGGCGCTGTATCAGTCAGGCTATCTTCCGGTGGTTTTGGATAGTCTTGTCACCGGCTATGAGTCTTTTGTCAAATGGGGGCCTCTGATTAAGGCTGATATTTCAGATGCCCACGCCGTTAAAAACCTTATTGCACAGTATAAACCTGTTGCAACTGTTCATTTCGCAGCCTTTATCAATGTCGGAGAATCTGTCACAAATCCAGAAAAATACTATGCCAATAATGTGGTTAAATCACTGCAGTTTTTTGAAATTTTGCGACAGTGTGAACTCAATAAAATTGTTTTTTCGTCTACGGCGGCGGTGTATGGAAACCCTGCTTTGAATCCTATTTTAGAAACAGCAGTGTTGAACCCCATTAATCCCTATGGGGTAGGAAAATATTGTATAGAGCGCATATTGCAAGACTTTGACAAGGCCTACGACTTCCGTTTTGCGGCTTTGCGTTATTTCAACGCGGCAGGGTCAGACCCCGACCAGGAAGTGGGCGAAGCCCATGTGCCAGAAACCCACCTCATTCCCCTTGTTTTAGACGCAGTATTAGGAAAAAGACCTTTTGTGACTGTTTATGGACAAAATTATCCCACTTCAGACGGAACGTGCGTCAGAGACTATATTCATGTGGCTGATTTGGCTTCAGCACATGTCAAAGCACTCGAACATCTTTTACAGGGAAACCCCTCGTTTCAGGCCAATTTAGGCACAGGAAAAGGCTATTCTGTTTTGGAAGTGATAGACGCTGTACAGAGGGTTACTCAGAAAAAAGTCCCTATGCAAACCGGACCCAGACGAGAGGGGGACCCCTCTCACTTGGTGGCCGACTCAACTTTTGTGCAGAATCTATTGGGGTGGACGCCTAGACTCAGCGATCTAGATACCCTTGTGGCCCATGCCTGGCAATGGCGCAAACAAGAGAGGGGGGTACGTTAGAGGATAGGCTCCTCCTGCGTACGAGCTCTTTTTGCAGGGGGTTCTTGAGGATCATGACCCTCTTTAGGGTCCCCGAAAACGGGTTGCGGAGCCACAACAACCTGTTCCAACCGTGAAAAATGCTCTCCAGAATATAAAACAAAAACGGTGGCTGGTGTCATTTCTTCACCCGTGCTTGCAATCTCACGGAAGGTCTCTACGTCATGGGTTCGATAGTGTGTTATCAATCGGACAGGTACACCCAAAACATGGGCTGCCATCAAAAATTCTGATTCACTTAAATAGGGGCTTACTGGTTTACCCTCAGTAACAGTAACGCGGGTCATATTCTCGATGTAGAAAGGAAGCCATGTCGTTATTAAATCTCTAAATTGTGTCTGAAATTGCGTTTCGTGATTTGATTTTATTTGGAGGTAGACCTCTACCTCCATACAGAAGGGTAACGTTTCTAGTGTTGCCTCACGCTCAACGAGCGCAACGAGAATGGGATCAAGTTCAGTGGAGATATATCCTAAGAAACGGGGGTCGCTCGAAGCAATAGCAAATCGTGCTGAAATAGGGATTGCAGAATCGTTAATTTCAAGCTCACGTTTATAGGCTAGCGGTAGACGATTCTCAATACTCATCCATAGGGACACAGCCGTTTCTGACGAAGGCGGACTTGTAAATTGGGTTTTCAAATAATCAAGAATGGACTGAGAAAGGGTCGATCTCAATTCTTTGAGGGTATCATTTGAGGTATTTACCGAGCGAGAATAGCTCTCACACTGTTTTTTTATCGGAGCCAATGCCTTAGCGTTACGCTGATCCGAATAAAATGAGGGGTGGTTCCTTGCGGTCTGGCCACCAGAAAAGAAAGCATAGGCCTCAGAAAACTGCCTCTCGAGTAATTCGCGTACCTCAACGGCTTTGGAGTGGGAATGATCAGCTTCGCTCCAAATAGAACCTATAAGGGTAAAAACATGGCTTCTGATACCTGCGGGATCAGCCGTGCGGTATAACCCATCAGTCCACACGGTTCCTTGAAGGGCATGCAGTGCGCAGTGAGAATCACCCTCGGTGCGCCTTATTAGAGCCAAATTCATCTCTTCTCCGGTTGAAAGTGTACATGGAATAGGCTGACACCGTCGACTTAGTAGCCCTTGTAAAAAAGGCTGATACAGTTCTTGAAAAGAAGGGTCGGTGATTTTGTTGAACTGAGCGATG
>JAHFDB010000021.1 GCA_023249195.1 bacterium
CTGAGGTGGTGAGTGTTACCAACGGATCGAAAACCCTTAAGGATGCTACCTCGGAAGCTATCCGCGATTGGATGGCCAATGTTGAAAACACTCATTATATTATTGGGTCTGTAGTTGGACCCTATCCTTATCCGGTGATGGTGAGAGATTTTCAGTCGATTATTGGGAAAGAGGCGCGTGCACAGATTCTGTATCTAGAGGACCGTTTACCGGAGGGTGTTATTGCTTGCGTGGGTGGAGGGTCTAATGCGATGGGTATTTTTCATCCCTTTCTTACCGATAAGGGTGTTCGTCTTATTGCGGTGGAAGCGGCTGGAAAAGGGCTTAAGACGAAGGAGCATTCGGCCTCACTTCAAAAGGGGACGCCAGGGGTTTTACACGGGGCGATGTCTTATTTGTTGCAAGATAAAAACGGACAAGTTGAATTGGCTCACTCTATTTCGGCAGGGCTCGATTATCCTGGGGTAGGCCCAGAGCTGAGTTATTTGAAGGATAAGGGACGTATTCAGGTAGAAAGCGCTACAGATAGCGAAGCTATTCAAGGGTGTAGATGGTTGGCACAACGAGAAGGTATTATTCCTGCACTTGAAACTTCTCACGCTCTTGCGTTTTTAAAGAAAACTAAAGAATTCAAAAAACAGTCGATTCTTATTTTGAATGTTTCTGGGCGTGGTGACAAAGATATGGAGACTCTTAGAGCTTATGATCACTAAAGATATCTTCAAAAAGAAAGTCTTTATTCCCTACTTTACCTTTGGGGATCCGAGTATTGAAACAACGGTTACCCTGATCAAGGCAAGCTTTGATTCGGGTGCAGATATTGTTGAGCTGGGTATTCCCTTTTCTGATCCTATTGCGGATGGCCCTGTTATTCAAGCGTCTCATCAAAGGGCTTTGACCGCAAATCCCAATGTAAATTTGATAGAAGCCTTACGCGTCGTTTCCCAGGTTCGTATGACGCACTCTCAGCCTATTGTGTTTATGAGTGCGGTCAATTTGGTGTTTCATTATGGGATAGATCGTTTTTTTCAAGATGCCCACCGCCATGGCTTAGATGGCGTTATTATTCCCGATTTGCCTATTGAAGAGGCCTATGAATTTGCTAGGGCTGCAAAAGGCAACAAAGTAAGTCTTATTTTTCTAGTATCTCCGCTTTGTTCGGACAAAAGAATGAGAAAAATTGTTATGGCCAGCACAGGGTTTGTTTATCTCATTGCTTCAACGGGGACAACGGGTGCTAGAGACTCGGTCTCTGAATCGCTGGTAGGCCTTGTAAAGAAAATAAAGGCCATCAAAGATATTCCTGTTGTTGTGGGTTTTGGCATTAGTTCTAAATCTCATATCCATACTGTATGGTCCTTTGCGGATGGGGTGATTGTGGGGAGCTATTTGGTGAAAATGATTGAGAAGAAAGAAGATCCTATTCAGGGTATTCGTGAATTACTGCTTCCTTCATAGGGACGTTTTTGGATAGCCTTACTTCAATAGTCCAGAAAGGTAATGATATTCTTTCAAAAACCAGAATCCAAATTTCTTTTTCAAACTATTTTTAGAATTAAAGCAAGATTCTAATACCCAACGATAAAAAGGGCCTTGAAAAGAAATTTTTGGAAAAATCCAAATAGACAATGGGTTTAGGCCCAAAAACAATTTCAGTTCCGGGTGCTTACTCAGAAGAATTTTGGCGGATTCACCCTTTTTTTTACAGCGACTTATTTCTTCTTCCTGAGTGACCACATGGTAATGGTAATTAATGGCTGGTTTAAGGTAATAGAGAGGGTATTTTTTCTGAGACAGCCTGTAGCCCAGCTCTAAATCTTCCCAGCCATATCCCGTAAAATCAGGGTCAAATCCCTCTAGATCCTGAAAGAGGGATTTAGGTAAGGATACATTTCCTGTTAAAAAATAGTACCAGCCCAGTCTAGCCCCTTCGGAATAGGTTCTTTGAATATAGGGATACAGTTTTTTTGTTTCTGGTGGCCAATGAAGTGCGGTCATATTTAGAGTAACCCCTTCGTAACACGACCGATTTTTTGATTTTTGATGGGCTTCAAGGTGCGTTTTGACAAGGTCGGGATGGGGAATCATATCTGCGTCGGTAATCAAAATAATATCGCCTTTTGCTTCTTGAATAGCACGGTTTCTGGCAGACGCCTTCCCTAAATTTTTTTGAATAATAGGTAAGAAACAGTAGGCGGGTCGATAAGAATTTAAGAATTCTTGAGTCCCATCTGAAGACGAGGAGTCGACTACTACTACCTCAAACTCATCGGGAGCTAACGTTTGGCACTCAAATTCGGCTAACACTTTTTTTAAAATATCTACTTGCTGAAAAGTTCCAAAAACAACAGAAATATAGGGTTTTTGATGGAACATCCTTCTACAATAATAGGGCTTCTATAAAGATTCAAGTCAAATAACTTGACAGTTTTAATGGCTATTAAGTAGGATACCCTGATATTTTTGTCACATTGTTTAGGAGTTTATTATGTCAAAAGAAGCTGTAAAAGATAAAAAAGAAACTGCAAAGTCAAAAAATAGAGCAGAAAAAAAAGACCCTTCAGTCCTGCATGTGTCTGACTTTAAGGATAGTAAAAGTATCCCTTACCACAAAATTACCATCACATGCGCATGTGGTGCAGAGTATGAGTCGGGATCAACACAAGAAAGTATTCGTTTAGATATTTGTGCAAAATGCCACCCCTTTTTCACAGGCGAAAACCGAATTTTGGACGCAGAAGGCCGCGTAGAGCAATTTAAAAAGCGATATAGCCGAGTGGCTGCTCCTGCAGTAAAGAAGTAACGATTCCCTACGCATTCCTCAAAGCCTACTCACACGAGTAGGCTTTTTATTGTGACACTATGCTTGAAAAACTGGCCGACTTAGAAAATAAATTTTTAGATCTTGAAAGAAAAATGAGTGACCCTGAGGTTATTTCAGACAACACTGCGTATCAAGAACTTGTTAAAAAACATACCGATCTTAAAGACGCGGTAGATTTGTTTCGACGTTATAAAAAAACCGATGCAGAGTTGTCTGAAGCAAAAGAGATGCTCAAGGATCCTGAGCTTAAAGAAATGGCTCTTGAAGAAATAAAGAGCCTAGAAAAAGAGGCCGAATCTCTTCACGAAGAGCTTCAAGTATATTTGGTTCCTCAAGACCCCAATGATAAAAAGAACGCGGTCGTCGAAATTCGGTCGGGTACCGGTGGTGAAGAGGCTGCGCTATTTGCCTATGAACTTTATCGTATGTATACACGCTATGCAGAAAATAAAGGCTGGAAAATGGATATTCTCTCTGAAAACTCTACAGGTTTAGGGGGGATTAAAGAAATTGCTTTTGTTATTGCTGGAAAAGGGGTTTTTAGTCGTCTTAAATTTGAAAGTGGTACCCACAGGGTTCAGCGGGTTCCTGAAACGGAATCATCAGGCCGGGTTCATACCTCTGCAGCCACTGTTGCGATTCTTCCTGAAGCTGAAGAAGTAGATGTTGTTATTGAATCTAAAGATATCAAAATAGACGTCTTTCGAGCGAGTGGTGCAGGCGGTCAACATGTCAACAAAACCAGCTCGGCTGTCCGGCTTACCCATGCTCCGTCGGGCATTGTTATTTCTTGCCAAGATGAGCGTTCCCAGTTTCAAAATAAAGACAAAGCGATGCGTCTTTTAAGAAGTAAACTCTATGAATTTCAGCAAGCACAAAAAGACAAGGCCTATTCAGATATCCGCAAAAGCCAAGTGGGTAGTGGCGATCGTTCAGAAAAAATTCGCACCTACAATTATCCTCAAAATAGAGTGACTGATCATCGCATAGGGCTTTCTCTTTACTCGCTTACTGATTTTCTAGACGGAAAATGCGATGAGATGTTTGATGGACTTATTCGAGCAGACCGCCTAGAAAAAATGCAAGCCTCTGCGTGAAGCGTACTTATTTTGACATTTTCATCCAAGGTGTTGTAAGCCTTCAAGCAGCTGCTATTGAAACGCCAAGTGTAGAGGCTCAATGGCTTTTTTGTGCTTGTTTTGAGTGCTCAAAAGCCCAATTCCTGGCACGATTTAAGGATCCGGCGCCCTATAAAGAAACGCAACTTTATTTTCGGCTTATTCAAAAACGGTGCACAGGGAAACCCCTGGCGTATATACTCAAGCAAGTAGAATTTAGAAAACATACTTACCATGTGACTTCGGGTGTTCTTATCCCGAGGCCTGAAACAGAACTCTTGGTGGATACCGCTCTTGCCCTTATCAGGAAAAATAAGTGGGAGGAAAATGTGACCATTATCGAGTTTGGATATGGAAGTGGCATTGTAGGTATTGAACTGGCTCTAGAATTGCCAAATTCAAGCGTATATGGATGGGATAAAGGAAAAACGCCTTATCGCATTGCTACTGAAAATGCCAAAATGCTCAAGGCTGAGAATATCCAGTGGACATGTGCTAACTTTTTCCATCAAAAATTGGCTTGGGACTCCTTGTTATTACGGCACCCTGCAGTTTTTGTGGCCAATCCGCCTTATATCCCCAATAAAGATATTTCAGCTCTAGATCCTACTGTCAAAAATTTTGAGCCTCAATTGGCACTTAAGGGTGGAAAAAATGGAATGTCTTTATACAATCGATTGATTCCGCTGCTTCTTCCCTATAAAATTCCTATGGTTTTTGAACTAGGTATTTACCAAGAGCCCCACTTTCGTACGCTTTTTAAGGCGCTAGGTATTTCTAGTAAACGGGTTTCTTTTATTTCTGATTGGAATCATATTCCTAGAGTACTCACTCTTTTGCCCTAGTATCTGGTAAACTATTCAATATGATGTTACTTAGAGGTATTGTCGCCCTGCTCATGATGACTAGCTTTGTTTTTTCCCAAACAAGCCCGTCTCCTAAAGTGTATTCGATTAACTACGATACAACACACAAATGGGGCAAACTTGTTTCAGTTTTTGACCAGCCCAATATTCAGCGCCTCACTTTTGAAAATGATGAGGCTATTACTATTGTCCAGCTTGGGCTTACTTGGGATGGACAGACTAAAACTTTCCAGCCTAGTCTTACTCAGGTTATTGAACTTAGAAAAACGGGCTCAGCTATGAAAACTCAAGTTATCCCCGCTAAAGAGTGATGGGTTGTCCGGTTTTATACGTAGTTTTCTGGAAAAAGTGATCGTTCGACTCCTTCTACAATAACATGAAGAAGGGTCATGTGGGCTTCTTGAATGCGGTCTGATGTGAGCGCAGGGATTCTAAACTCTAGGTCAGCTTCTCCTGCAAGCTTTCCCCCGTCTTTACCGAGAAGGGCAAGTGTAACAAGACCTTGTACTTTTGCCTTGCGTAAAGCCTTGATAACATTTTCTGAGTTGCCGCTGGTAGAAATTCCAATAAAGACATCTCCTGGTTTTCCGTAGGCTTCTACGCTTCTTGAAAAAATTTCTGAGAAGCCGAAGTCGTTGGCTACACAGGTGATGTGGGAGGGGTCTGCGAATGACATAACGGGGAGAGGTTTTCTGTTTTTTCTGTATCGACCCGTGAATTCTTCCGCAAAATGCATGGCATCGCAGGCACTGCCTCCGTTTCCACAGATGAGAACTTTATTTCCTTTTGTGAATGTTTGACAGAGAATACGGACGGCCTCAATAGTGGTGGCCTGAATAACCTCGTCAGAGGCCATCCAGGCTGTGATTCGGGCAGTTTCTTGAAAGGAATGAAGTAAGGCAGTCACTAGGCAGGAATAACGCTTGATGCGAGGTATTGGCGGTTCATCCGGGCAATGTTAGTGATGCTGATGCCTTTGGGGCAGGCGGCTTCGCATAAATATTCATTTGAGCAGTTTCCGAACCCTTCTTGATCCATTTGGGCTACCATATTTGTGACACGTTCTTTCTTTTCGACCTCTCCCTGTGGAAGTAGGGCCAGGTGGCTGACTTTTGCTGAGACAAAAAGCATGGCAGCGGCATTAGGGCAGGCAGCCACACAGGCGGCGCATCCGATGCATTGGGCTGCGTCCATGGCCAGATCGGCTTTTGTCTTGGCAATCGGAGTTGCATTTGCGTCTGGGGTGCCTCCCGTTCGGACTGAAACAAAGCCCCCTTTAGACAAGATGCGGTCAAATCCAGAACGATCTACCACCAAATCTTTTACAACAGGAAGGGCTTTGGCTCGGAAAGGTTCAATGACGATAGTATCGTTGTTATTAAAGTTTCTCATGTGAAGCTGACAGAGTGTTGTGCGACTCATAGGTCCGTGAGCTCTTCCATTAATGACAGCTCCGCAGGCTCCACAGATGCCTTCTCGACAGTCGTGATCGAAGGCAATGGGTTCAATGCCTTGAATGGCAAGGCGATCATTGACGACATCAAGCATTTCTAAGAAAGAAGCGTGACTATCAATATTGTCTGCTTTGTAGGTTTCAAAATGGCCCTTTGAATGACCGTCTTTTTGTCGCCATACTTTAAGGGTTAAATGTAATGTCTCGTTCATTATTTATAGCTCCTTTGGGACAGGGATACCGCTTCAAATGTTAAAGGTTCTTTGTGGAGAACAGGTGCTTGCCCTACCCCTTTAAATTCCCACGCCCCTACGTAGCAAAAGGTGTCATCTTGTCTGAGGGCTTCTCCTTCAGGGGTTTGGCTTTCTTCTCTGAAGTGTCCACCGCAAGATTCTTTCCTGTGAAGGGCATCGGTGACTAAGACTTCGGCAAATTCTAGAAAATCAGCGACACGGCCTGCACGTTCTAGGGTTTGGTTGAGCTCGCCTTCAGATCCAGTCACGGTGACGTTTTGCCAAAACTCTTCTCGGATTTGAGGAATTTTTACGAGGGCTTCTTGAAGGCCTTCTTCTGTCCGGCCCATCCCACACTTATCCCATAACAACATACCGAGTTCTCGGTGGAAGTCATCGACGGTTCTTTTTCCTTTGATAGAGAGTAATTGAGAAATCCTGGTGGAGGTTTCTAACTCAGCGGCTTTGAATGCTGGGTGAGAGGTGTCTATTTTAGGAATAGGTTGGCTGGCAAGGTAGTGACCAACGGTGTAGGGAATGACAAAATATCCATCTGCCAGTCCTTGCATGAGAGCGCTGGCTCCGAGTCGGTTGGCGCCGTGGTCTGAAAAGTTGGCTTCTCCTAAAACGTGAAGTCCAGGAATGGTGCTCATTAGGTTGTAATCAACCCAAAGGCCGCCCATGGTGTAGTGAAGAGCAGGATAAATCATCATGGGTTCTTTGAAAGGGTCGGAACCTGTAATGCGCTCGTACATTTCAAAGAGGTTTCCATAACGTTCTTGGATGACCTTGTGACCTAAGCGTTTAATAGAGTCTGCAAAATCGAGATATACAGCAAGTCCTGTTGATCCCACCCCTCGGCCTTCGTCACACACTGTTTTAGCGTTTCGCGAGGCTAAATCTCGAGGAACAAGATTTCCAAAGCTGGGGTATTTTCTTTCGAGATAATAGTCGCGATCTGCTTCTGGAATAGAGGCAGGAGATCGTTTGTCACCTTTTTGTTTGGGCACCCAAACTCGGCCATCATTTCTTAGACTTTCACTCATGAGGGTGAGCTTGGATTGGTAGTCACCGTGTACGGGAATGCAGGTAGGGTGTATTTGGGTGTAGCAAGGGTTTGCAAAAAAAGCCCCTTTCTTGTGAGCTCGCCATGCCGCTGTGACGTTGCATCCCATTGCATTGGTAGAGAGAAAATACGCGTTTGAATAGCCACCAGTAGCTAAGATGACGGCATCACCGGCATACGATTCGAGTTGTCCAGTGACGAGGTTTCTAATAATGATGCCCCTGGCAACGCCGTCTACAAGTACCAGTTCCATCATTTCGCGGCGTGGGAATAATTTGACACTGCCTTTTCCAACTTCTTTCATCAGAGCAGAGTAGGCCCCTAGCAGGAGTTGTTGGCCTGTTTGTCCACGGGCATAGAAAGTTCGAGATACCTGGGCACCTCCGAAAGAGCGATTGTCTAGGAGGCCTCCATATTCACGGGCAAAGGGAACCCCTTGGGCGACGCATTGGTCAATAATATTATTACTTACTTCGGCAAGACGGTGGACATTGGCTTCACGTGCTCGAAAGTCGCCGCCTTTGATGGTGTCATAGAAAAGCCTGTGGACACTGTCTCCGTCATTCGGATAATTTTTAGCGGCATTAATGCCCCCTTGTGCCGCGATACTGTGTGCTCGTCTTGGCGTATCTTGGAAGCAGAAATTGAGAACGTTATAACCTAATTCTGCCAATGAAGCTGCAGCTGAGGCTCCGGCTAAACCTGTACCTACCACGATAATGGTGAATTTTCTTTTATTTGCAGGATTGACCAATTTTAAATTAAATTTGTGCTCGGTCCATTTGTCTGAAAGCGGGCCTGAAGGGATATTGGAATTGAGTGACATTATTTCTCCTCTCTTAAATGAGTGTAGGGACGATATAGAACCAGACGTAGAGGGGAATGATGCTAAATCCAAGTGCAATTCCTACTCCTAAACCTAAACTCAATTTTCTGAAAAAAGAGGTGTATGCGGGGTGACTGACACCGAATGTTTGAAGCAAGCTTTGAATAGCGTGACTGAGGTGAAATCCAACTGCGGACATTGCGATAAGATACCAAACCAATTTGATAGGATTCATAAATGAACGGACAACAAGGCCATATAAACCTAATTGGTGGTTTTGAAAAATAGAAATGGCGGTTGTAGTGTCTGCAAAAGTGAAGTCAAATAGGTGGGTGCAAATGTACACCAGCAAAATTATGCCAGTGTAAGGCATTAAACGGGTAGCTAGGGAACGTTCTTTATAGTGACTAGCGGCATACCCTACAGGCCGTGATTTTTTATTTTCAATGACAACCATAGCAGTAAATGCAATATGGATGGCAAAAACAGCGGTAAGGGCCCATTCAATCAGTTTTAATACAGGACCTAGTGATTCTAGGGTGGCTGCATATTTGTTGAATGTTTCTGGACCTGCATAAATAAAACAGTTGCCTGCAAGGTGCATTATTAAAAATAAAATGAGCATAAATCCTGTTACAGCAACGGTTTGTTTTTTTCCAATGGATGAAGAAAAATATTTTTTTAACATGAAAATCCTTTCTAGGGTAAAGCCTAGGCCAACACTGTCAGTTTGGCGATTAATTCTTGGACGTCGTTTGCTGATTTTTGAAGGGCTTTCAGATCGGTTTCATTGAGCTCAATTTCAAAGATTTTTTGAATGCCGTCTTTTCCGAGCGCAACAGGTACACCACAGTAAAGATCTTGAACCCCGTATTCTCCCTGAAGGTAAGCACAAACGGGTAGGACACGATTTGAATTTAATAAAATGGCTTCAACCATTGCAACGGTTGAAGCGGAAGGTGCATAGTAAGCACTTCCGGTCTTGAGAAGACCTACAATTTCAGCGCCTCCTGTTCGTGTACGGGCATTAATGGCTTCGATCCGTTCGGCAGAAATGAGTTGTGTGATAGGGATGCCGTTGACAGTGGAATAGTGTGGAACAGGGACCATCGAGTCTCCATGTCCACCCAGAACCATTGGGCGCACGTCTTTGATTGAGCAGTTTAACTCTTCAGCAATAAAACGAGCGTAACGAGAAGAGTCTAAGACTCCGGCCATTCCAAAAACGCGTTGTGCAGGGAATCCGGATTTTTTGAAAGCTAGCCAAGTCATGGCGTCAAGAGGGTTAGAAACAACAATAATAATGGCGTTCGGAGAATGGGGTGCGATGTTTTCTACAACCCCGCCGACAATTTTTGCGTTTGTTGCGATGAGATCGTCGCGGGACATGCCAGGTTTTCGGGCGATTCCTGCGGTGATCACTACGACATCGGAATTGGCGGTGTCTTTATAGTCGTTTGTTCCGATAATTTTTGTGTCAAATCCTTCTGTAGCGGCTGATTGCATCATGTCTAGGGCTTTACCTTGAGGAAGGCCTTCAACGATATCGATTAAAACGACATCTGCCAGTTGTTTTTCAACGATTCTTTGTGCTGCTGTGGACCCTACAAATCCTGCTCCGACGACCGTTACTTTTGGGTTTTTATACATGAGAGAGACTCCTTAATGTGTTCTTGGAAAAATGACGAAAAAAACGACATTCTACTTTAGCATAAAAGGTTCTTGGGAAACAATCATGCTCAGCAGTGACTCGAAGGTGGCTTCTTGAGATTGGAAAACATTTTCTTGTTGATAGGTTTTAACCGTTTGGGCGGTAATTGGGCCTAGGCAGAGGGCGTTTATAGGTTGATGGTGATAGCAAGGGTGGGTGTAGAAGTGGGTAGCGGTTGAGCTGCTTGTGAAAATGACCCAGTCTTTGGGCCTCCATTCAAAGGATTTTTGAGAGGTTGGTTTTGTGGTGTATATTTTGAGAATTTTTACTTGGGCACCTCTAGATTTGAGCTCATTTTTTAAAAAAGTTCGTGCGTCTGAGGCGCATGGGATGAGAATATCTTCTTTTATAGAAAGAGGAAGTATATCTAGAATCCCTTCAGCGACAGAATGGGCGGGAAGAATATCGGCGATGAGGCCGTATTGGCGTAGTGTTTCTGCAGTTTTGGGGCCGATGGCCACCAGTTTTTTTTTGGAAAAATGACGGGTATCTAACCCCTTTTTTAGGAGACCTTCTATGAAATATCGCACGCCATTTGGGCTAGTAAAAATAACCATTGAAAATCGTTCTAAGTAAGATCCGGAAATGGGTTTCCAGGCAGTTAGATTGGGTTTTGTGGTAATAAGAGGGCATTCGAGTACTTCGGCACCTAGATCCTCCAGTTGGGTTTTCCATGCCTCACCCTGTTCTAAGGTGCGTAAAAGAACCAATCGTTTTCGGTATAGGGGGAGCTTGGATCTCCAATCGAGTGTCTTTGCCAATGAGGCTACTTTCCCTACAACTAAAAGTGAAGGGGTGCCTAGGTTTTGAGCTTCTTTTTTTGATACGATATCTTCTAAAGTGCCTAAAAGTTTTTTTTCATCCGATGTTGTGCCTCGATAGAGGAGTACGGCCGGTGTCTGGAGTGTCATATTTCTCTTTTTTAAAATGGCCGAGATGAGTTCGCTCAGGGTGTGTAGCCCCATGAGACAAACGAGTGTATCTGCTGTAGGGATGACGTGGTTAAATTTTCCATTTTGAAGACTTCCTGTGACAAAGGCGACAGAGCGGGATAATTTTCGGTGAGTGAGTGGAATGCCTGCATATTCAGGGACGGCGATTGCCGAACTAATGCCCGGAATGACTTCAAAATTGATTCCATGTTGTGCCAGGTATTCCATTTCTTCCCCTCCACGCCCAAAAATGAGGGGGTCTCCACCCTTGAGCCTGA
Source organism: bacterium (assembly GCA_023249195.1). Classification (GTDB taxonomy): domain Bacteria; phylum Margulisbacteria; class Marinamargulisbacteria; order SXXA01; family JAHFDB01; genus JAHFDB01. Next base: position 11,308 of record JAHFDB010000021.1, read on the forward strand.
CTAGAATGCGATTCTTTTTGACATGGCTGAGAATCAGTGCGTGAATTTGAGACTGTTTTTTGCTGTGGTGCCCTTTTCTTTTTCCTACACAGGTGAGTAATGCGGTGGGCTTGCATAGATTAAGAATGTTAGGGTGGACTAAAAAATCATATAAAACCACATCGGCTTTTTTTAGAATTCGTGCTGCCTTGAGTGTCAATAGGCTGGGGTCTCCTGGACCTGCGCCGACAAGGTATACGGAGGTCGTCATCGGGATGACCCTTTTGTTTTTAAAAGGGCCGAGATTAAATGATCAAGTCCTCGAACCCCTTTTTGTTTGAGAATTTTAATGGGATTTTGCGCGTAAAAATGGGTCCAAAACTCTTTTCGTTTTTCAAGTGTGGAGACTGATTTTTTGAGTTTAGGTCTAAGACCCACTAGCCATCGAGTGAGGCGGGTATAGTCTTGATCTATCCACGTTTTGAGTTTGAATTTAATATCTTTAGCAAGGGTTGGGCTGACGCCTCCTGTTGAGATGGCGACCGTGATTCGGCCTCGTCGGAATATGGACGGGACAATAAAATGACAAAAGTTAGGGTCGTCCACGGCATTGCATAAAATGCGATTTTCTTTGCAAAGAGTAGACACTGTTTTGTTCAGTTTTGAATCTCCCGTGGCACTGAATATGAGGGTATAGTGAGTTTGGATATCGTTAGGTTGGAAGGCGCGATGAATAAACGTGATGCGTCGGTTAAATCGTAAAATAGGGGGGGAGATAGAAGGTGCAATAACAGTAATCTTAGCTCCGGCTTTTAGAAGATTTTGAATTTTTTCAAGTGCAATGGCACCCCCTCCAATGACGAGAACATGTTTGTTTTTTAGATCTAAAAATAAGGGATAATAATCCATTTTTTAACCCTCTCTTTGAATGAAATTAGTGAGTTTCTCTATTAAAACTTCGGCATGAAATGGCCATTCGGAGGCTGTGAAACGGCAGGACTCTTCGATCCATCTTGTCAGAGAGGAATTGGCTAGAAAGAGGGTCATATTGAAATTTTGGTCTGTTGTTTTCGTATGGATTGCAAGTGGCATGCGACAATCGAATCCTAGGTGAGCGAGAAGCTCAAGCGAGTATCGGCAACGGTTTTCTTCTTCCGCAGAGTTGATGGTTTTGCACAATTCTTTATAGGTACTTTCTTGTCGTGTCTGAAGAGCAATGACGCCTTGCCCAGGTGCGGGATAAAATATATCTGGATTTAAGGTCACAATAGAATAGAGGGTTATTCCCATACGAATAAGTCCGGCTTGTGAGAGTAAAATGGCATCGATCCCGGGAGACTCTAGCTTAGCCATACGGGTTTGAATATTTCCTCGAATGTCTACCGTGTTAATATCGGGTCTGAGTTTTTTGAGCAGGGCTTTGCGTCGAAGGCTTCCTGTGGCTACTACAGCGTTTTGGGGTAGTGAAAGTAGGGTGTATCCTTTTTTTGAAACGAGTGCGTCAGATACGGATTCTGCTTTCAAGAATCCAGATAAACAGAGTTTGAGGTGAGGTGTAGCGGTGACATCTTTGAGACTATGAACGGCAATGTCGATTTCTTGGTTCAATAGCGCTTCTTCCAATTCTTTGATAAAGACCCCTTTTCCGCCTATTTGTGACAGGGGGCTTTGAAGGTCGATATCTCCGGTTGTTTTAATAACAAGAATGGCCACTTTGAGATTCGGATGAGCTAAGTTCAGTAGCGATTTGACACGCTCTGCTTGTTTGAGAGCGAGGGGTGACCCACGTGTGCCTAGGCGGATTTCTGAACGCATAGTGTTTTTTTGAAATGGATCCAATTGGATAAATTTTGCATTTCGTCTTCTAAGATAAAGTGGATTTTGCTTAATTCTTTTTTTCGGTTTTCAATAGTTTTATTGGCAATTTCTTTGAGACCCTCAACAGTGACAACCTCAATATTTTGAATAGAAGAGACATCAGGATTTACATTTCTGGGAACACTGAGATCAATGACAAGCTTTGTGCGGGTATTCTGTTTTACAAAGTGTTTGTATTCGATAACATAGTTTTCTGAGCTGGTGGCAACAATAATGCTGTCGAAAGTATGGACAAAATCATCTAGATTTGAAAAAGGGACGAGGGACAGCCCATATTTTTCACATAATCGTTCTAGTTTATCTTCACTTCGGTTTGTAATAGATAGTTTTTTGTGACCTAAAGAATAGAGCTTTTTTAATGCGCGCATGGCCATTGTCCCTGCGCCTACCAAAAGGATTTTCTGATTCAGATAATCGGGTTGTAATTCTCGGATGCACTCTATTGCGATTGAGCTTACAGAATACGATCCTCGGCCGATCAAGGTCTCTTTTCTTACGCGTTTTCCTGCGGTGATCGCAACCTGGAAAACTTTGTTTAAGAGTGCTTTTGTGGCATGTTGTGAGGTGGCTAGAGCGTGGGCGCTTTTTACTTGTGTTAAAATTTCGTTTTCTCCAAAAACCATAGATTCTACTCCGGAGACAACGCGAAATAAGTGTTGCGCTACATTTTCTTCAAAAAGAGAGTGTAGAATAGCGCTCACTGCATCTACAGAAAGGGCTTGGGTTTCTGCGATGCGTTGCTTGAGCCATTGGGCAGCTTCTCTTGGATTTTGAGCAGAAAAATAAAACTCTACACGGTTGCAAGTGGATAAAATTACCAATTCATCGATGGGGGAGCCGAACTGAAATTGGTTGAAAAAAGTGCAGATTTGTTCGGGGGTAAAGTATACGAGTTCCATCGCTTTTAGAGCGGATTGGTTGTAGTCTGTACCCAAAAAACCCAATTTCATTGCTTGGCGATTGTAGCTAGAAAAGGGGGGTTTGACAAGAAATCCATTGAAAGTAAGGTAACTCGGAGTGCGCAGCCGTTGATTTTTTACAGACGAACATACTCGAGAGGGTTTACCGGAATCCCATCAAGTCGTATTTCAAAGTGCAAATGGGGCCCTGTTGCGTGCCCAGTGCTTCCCACTAGGCCAATAATGTCGCCTTGCTTAACGGTTTCACCTTCTTGTACAAGAATGCGGGATTGGTGCGCGTAAATTGTAGAGACACGCTTTCCGTCTCGGCCTTCTCCGTGGTCGATAATAACAATTTTTCCATAGCCTCGGTATTGAGGGGGCTCGCCTGCAACGATGACAATTCCAGAGTCGGCCGCATGGATTTTAACACCAGATTTTGATGCCAGATCTATGCCCATGTGTCGGATTTTTCGTTTGAAAATAGGATGAAAACGAATGCCAAATAGTGAAGATAACCATCCTTCTGTGGGTTTGATAAAATGCCCCGTTCCGTAATAGCCTTTTTTACCCCGCGCTGAACGCAAAATTTGAGAGGTAATTTCTTGAGAGGATTGTTCAAGTTCTTTGTTGGTGCGCTCAATTTCTGCAATTTCTGAATGGAGGGAGTCTAGATAATGCTCTTGGTCGGTTTTCTTTTGGGACAGCTGATTTTCCTTTTCAGAGATTTCAACTTTTAGTTGTGCGAGTGTTTGATGTTGGGCTTGCAGATTTTTATGCTCATTGACGAGAAGCCCGTAGTGGCGCTTGATGTCATCAATCATGCTGACGTCTATTTTCATGAGTCGTTCGAAGTAGTAAGAAGAATCTACAACAGAGACAAGATCGTTAGGGGCAAAAATGAATTCGAGAACTTCCATGTTCTTATTTTTATAGATATCGACAATACGCTTAGAAAATTTTTGATTTTTCAGGGTATATTCAGAGCGATATTGAGCTAGTTTTCCTTGGGTTTGCTTAATTTTTTCTTGAGTTAGGCTAAGTTTTTTTTGGGCATTATTAAGATAAATTTCTGTATGCCTGAGTTCTTTGGAGAGGGACCCTAGCTCTTGTTCAACCATACGTTTGGCTTGTTTTTTTTCTTGAATCTTGGACTTGTTTCGCTCGATTTTGTTCATGATGGTTTGCAGCATATCTTCTTGTTTGGGCTCTTCAGCCTTAATGGGTTTTTCAAAAAAGCAACAAGAAAGACAGGTGAGTCCAATTAAAAACACATGTTTAGAGAGAGAGACTTTCATCGAAATGCTTTGATCCTTTGTGTTTTTTGAAAGGTGACGGCAAACCGATGTGCCTCATCACGGACCCTTTGAAGTAAGTGTAAAACGGGATCCTCTTTTCCGAGCTTGATAGATTCAGAGCGCCCTGGAAGGAAGATTTCTTCTTCTCTTTTTGCCAACGAAATCACTGAAATTTTATCGGTCAGATTGAGTTCTTGCATGGCTTTTAGTGCAAAATTGAGTTGTCCTTTTCCTCCGTCAATTAATAGAAGATCGGGAAAGGTTTCTTTTTCTGCAATCATCCTTTTGAGTCTTCGAAATACCACCTCGAAAATTGAAAGTGGGTCATGGCTTTGTCCTTGTACAGTTCGAATCTTCATATGGCGATATAAAGATTTATCTGGAGAACCCTCTTTAAAATATACTACAGAGCCTACAATATCGGTACCTTGTAAATGGGAGATATCGACGCCCATGATGCGATTTGGGAGTCGATTGGTGCCTAAAGTTTCTTTTGTTTTTTCTAAGAGGGTTTTTATAAACGCGGGTTTATCACTATTTTCTATAGACAGTCGCTCTAGCGAAAAAAGGGCGTTTTTTTGAGCTAAATCGAGCACTTGTTTCTTAGGTCCTCGCTGAGGAATGTGGCTTTTTTTTTGTGAGAATGCGAGCGAAGAATAAAGGGGTTTAAACGCATCAAACATTGCGCTATCGCAGAGAATATACCCGGGTTTACGGTGTTCTTGGAGCGTTGAAAAATGAAAGATAGCTTCTTGTAGAAAGGCTTCTTGAGTTAAGTCTTGCTTGTGAAGATAGAAGCCTTTTTGGTAGAGAAGTTTTCCTTCAATAAACGTTTGAATAAGTGCATAGTGCGTGGTGTTGTTTTGTGCGTAAATCCAGACCTGAAATGTTTCGGTTGGATCGAGTTGTACCCGTTGAGGGGATTGCATAAGAGATTGAATTTTTGCCAGTTTGTCCCGAGTTTTAGCTGCTTTTTCATAGGCTTTATCGTGAGATTCCGTCTGCATCTGGTGCGTTAGCGTAGAAATAAGGGATTGGTTTTTTCCTGAAAGCAAAAGTTTGAGCTCTTCAATTGCTTGTGCATAGTCGGGTTGAATGGTTTTAATCACACAAGGGCCTAGACATTTGCCCAAATCGAGTTTAATGCACTTTGGCTGGTGCTTAATGGTGTCAATAGACTGCTTGCAGTCTCTCAGCGGGTATAGGTCGTGGATAAATCGTAAAAACTGTTTGGTAGAGCCCAGGGAGGGGTAGGGGCCGAAATAGGTAGCTTTGTCTGAACTGCGATGACGTACAACCAAAATCTTTGGGAATGCTTCATGGGTGATTTTGATATAAGGGTAGTTTTTGTCATCCTTAAGCGCGATGTTGTATCGGGGTTTGTACAGTTGGATCAGTTGGCGCTCAAGGATTAATGCCTCTTCTTCAGTTTGTGTCAGGAGGGTTTCAATGCTGTTTATTTTAGAGACTAAAAAACGGGTTTTGGTATCTCTGGCTGCAAGGTTTAGGAAGTAGGTGGACACTCTTTTACGAAGGTTTTTTGCTTTTCCCACATAGAGTACCTTGCCCCCTTGGTCCAGCATTTTATAAATGCCAGGACCAGAGGAAAGGGTTTTATTTTGTTTTTGAAGCTGATTTTGCTTTTGCAGGGGTGACTTCAAGGCTGATTTTTGCTTGAATTTCTGGGTGCAGGTGAATTTCGACAGTATAAGTGCCGACTTCTTTAATCGGAGTCTCTAGAGCAATTTTGTGCTTCTCGATAGTGATATCGTGGGCTTTTTTTAGCTCTTCCATAATATCTTGAGAAGACACTGAACCGTATAGTTTTCCATTATCGTGTGTGGTTACGGTAAGGGTGATCGCTTTTTCGTTAATTTGGCTAAACAACGCTTCTGCAGTTGCTTTTTCTTGGGCAACTTTCTTTTCTTCTTTTTTTGTTAAAGAGACAAGGCGGGCGATATTGTCTGCACTTGGGGTCATGGCCAAAGCGTTAGGAAATAAATAGTTTCTTGCGTATCCCAGACGCACTTGCTTGGTTTGGCCAAACTTACCTAATCCCTTGATGTCTTTCAATAAAATAATTTCAACTATCGTACTCATAGTGAGGATCTCCTTAAGTTAGTCTGCGCAATAGGGAACTAGGCCCATATACCGTGCTCGTTTGATAGCTTGGGCTAGCACCCGTTGGTGTTTTGCGCACATGCCTGAATTTCTTCTTGGAAAAATTTTACCTCTTTCAGTAATAAATTTTCTAAATTTCGAAGTGTCTTTGTAATCAATCACATTCCATTTTTCAACACAAAACATACAGACTTTTCTGCGTTTTGTTCTTCTTTTTAAGTGAATCTTTTTCTCCATTGAGCGTCTCCTTAATCGGGTATTCCAGGCACTTCTTCAAGAGAAGTTTGCCCTATTTTATCTAACATTTGAACGTTGTCTGCGACAATTTCGGCAGAGGAACGTTTTTCTCCGTCTTTTTCAAAGGAGTCCAGTTGAAGACGTCCTTCCACTGCGACGAGTTTTCCTTTTTTTAAATATTGACCACAAATTTCAGCCAATCTTCTCCATGTTACAATTCGAAGAAAATCGGTGACTTTTTCTTGGTCTTTTTTGAATGTCCGATCCACTGCGATAGTAAATCTGGCGACGGTAATGCCAGATACGGTTACCCGAACTTCGGGATCTCGAACTAAACGGCCAATAAGAACAGCTTTGTTATACATAGTTAGAAAGGAATCTCTTCGTCAATTTCGTTGCCAAATCCAGGAGGGAATTGGAGGTCATTTTCTTTAAATGACGGGTTTGAAAAATCAAAATCTTCATCTTTTACAGGGGGGTTACCGGCTGTTTCTAGTGAAGGCGATTTCTTTGCAGGCTTAGACTTTATAGGGGCGGTGTCTGACCCCTGATCCACAGAAGAGCCGCCTAGATTTCTAATTTCTCTTGCCTCTACTTCGGTCAGATATTTTTTCTGACCTGAAGGGTCTTCAAGTGTTCGGGTAATAATACGACCCTCTACAAGGGCGAGAGAGCCTTTTTGAAGATCTTTTGCGCTGTCTGCCGTTTGTCGCCATGCAATGATATCGATAAGGTCAATCTGCTTAGGCGCTTCTTCCGCACGATTAGGCCTTTCTACAGAAAGAGAAAACTTTGCCATGGATTCACCTTGGTTGGTGACTCGGATCTCTGGAGCATCGGTGAGCACGCCCACTAGAATAATTTTATTCAGTGTAGACAAAGGTTAACCTTTTACTCCGACTTTTTCAGTAGGTCTTTCAGAAGATTCGGGAGGTTTAGCCGCAATTGTTTTTTTTGCTTTTTTTTCTTTTTCAGGTCTTGGTTTCTCAATGATAGAGTCGATGGTGACGACGAGTTGTCTGAAAATGATTTCAGACACACGAACTCGGTTTTGAATTTCGTCTAGTGTGGCATTGTTACCCTTGAAATGACATTGTACATAGTAACCTTGAGAAAATTTGTTAAATATTGTGGCGAGTTCTCGGGTTCCTAATGGTTTTAGTGAAACGATTTCTCCGCCGGTTGAGGTAATCCAAGATTGGAAAGTGGTAATGGTTTCTGTATATATTTCTTCACCTAAATGAGGCTTCATGATGAAGAGTATTTCGTATTCGTGGGTCATAGGGGCTCCTTTTTAGCACAGTCGCAGGTAAACATTTTTTATGGGGCTTGGATTATATCATACTTAATTTTTTTTTGTCCATATTTGGTGGAGGTAGGTCAAATCGCTTTCTTTTTGAGGTTCTGATTGGGCTTTTAGGACAAAGTTTTCTTTGTAATTTGGAAACCAAGTGTCGCAGTGGAATTTTTTTTGAATAAGCGTGAGATAGAGGGTGTGGACAGAGGGGTGCCTGATGGCTTCTGCATAGAGTTGCCCCCCCCCCATGACGAAGACCTGGTCTGTTGTCCTTGGATTAAGTAAGTTTAATGCCTCTTCTAGTGAAGGGGCCGTGAGGACCTCTTTGGGGTATTTGTTTCCAAAATGGCGGCTGAGTACAATGTTGAGCCTGCCAGGCAGAGGTCTGACAGAGTCGGGGAGGGACTCCCACGTTTTTCTGCCCATGATGACAGCATTTCTTGTTTTAGAGGTGAGTGTAAGGGTTTTAAAATAGGCGAGTTCTTGCTTGAGCAGCCATGGCATTTTTCCATCTAAGCCAATGCCGTTTTCTAAATCTGTAGCTACTACTATGTTGAATGTCATAGGGGTTCCTTAACTTGTCATTATTTGTAAATTTTACTTATAAATTCTGCTTGAATACTTATTCTTTTTGTACCTAAAATGAGATTTTTATCTTGTAAAATACAAATAAAATACAAATAAAATACAAATAAAATACAAATAAAATACAAATAAAATACTTATAATTTTTTCTGATGTTCCCATCGTGATTTTTTGCGGGAGGATGCCACATTGTGTATTCTGCCGTCTTGCCGCATCTTTGCGATTAAATTATTAATTTTGTTGTTCTTTTGTGACTCGTTGAAGCCATCGCTGAGTTTGTTCCATAGTAAGGTAGCTAGCTCTTCTCTGGTTGCAGTTCTAAATTTTGAGAGGTAATCACCGATCAGTTTTATGTAGAAAGCATCATCTTGTGATCGAGTTTTAATATACTCAGCTTTTTTTTCTGTTACGGAAGCGATAGAGGCCGAAACATGGCAATTTGGGTTTCGACCTTCTATTAATTTTTTTTTGTGTAAATTTTTGAGCTTAGATGAATGAACAGGAAGCCCCTTTTGAACTCGATCGAGAGCAAAAATATCTTCTAAAGGCAAGTCTGTTTTTTGTATTAAAATTCTACTATATGCTGGGTCACCAATATTTCCATGGAGAGTCATTTTAACTGTATTTGATTCGTCTAAATTGTAGTCAGGCATTGGAAAGTAGCGTCTGGCTTGACCTAAAAACATTTCGTGAATGCCATAGCCCATTGTATCGATCATGTTTAGTCCTGCCATGGCTTGAACTAAAAATGCATTTCGATATCTTGTGGGGGTTTTATTGCCGGAAATATAATCTGTCGGCTCACCTTCGAAGAAAGTCCCTACATTTTCAAAAATAAGACACTCTGGTTTTTCTGTTACGATTACTCGCCCATGACGGGTGTAGTCTTGATGTGCAATGCAATTGTGAAGGGCTTCTAAAAGAATTTTTTGATCGTATTTGGCTACTTCAATTTGGAATAATTCGTCCTGGGGCAGGATCCGAATTTGGATGTTTCTGATTTTTTTATAGATTTCTGTAGTGGTCAAAATGAAGGGTGGTCCGAAATGTTCGTAGGCCCGCTCTTGCCCTTCTAGTTTCCATGTTAGTTGGGCAGGGTGTGGGGAAAGAAAGTGAGCGGCTTCCGCTTTTCCTAATAGAAGCAAGGTTGTTCTTGTTATGTGTCCTTCTATGGTTAGTTTTGCGCGATCAAGGAATGTTGAGTCTGACCATCCCAACACGTCGGTTTCGGCAAATCTATTCGCATGCTTTTTTGCAAATGCTTCCCTTGATTTTTTGAGCGCAATGGGGTCGATATGTTTTTTTATTGTTGCGTTTGGGATAGGTTGCGCTGTCCAATCTTTCCCTGTTTGAGCTCTGATTGCATCTTGCTTATCTAAGCCTATTGAGATCAGGCTTTCGCCCGCGCGTCCATAATAAATTCCATTGGATGAAATAGGGATTCCAAGGGGTGCTGAAGGTATTTCAAAAAGTAAAACTCGACCTGATTCGGTTTGAAGCTCGTGAATATTTCGGAATGTAATGCGAGGCTCAATGGTTTGTCGAATGCTATGCTTAAATTCTTCTAGTTTAGAGGGGTCTGATTTGAAATCGCTACCCACAATTTTCCGTGTTTTATTATCAATTCCAAAAATGAGCCATGCACTTTCTTTGTTTCGTAGATTGGCTTCGTTTGCAAGTGCAGAAAAATATTTTCCGATTTCTGAAGTTGCATAGGTTGAGCTCATAACCTTTTTAAACTCAACAACTTCGTTTTCCCAATTGGAAATTAACTCATTTAAAAAAAATCTAGTGATACTCATTGTGCTCCCGTTTGACTTTTGTGCCTACATATAGGTAAAATGGTCGCCCACCTTTTATCATAATAGGTGATCAAATAGAGAAAGAGAAGTTTCCTTTTCTTCTGTCCATTTGGGCGGTGTCTCTGGTTCGGCCCTTAACGCTGAATTTATAATGGTTTTAGCAAGGAATTGTTTTATGCGAGGGAAAGAAGCAGAAGTTGTCACAATGCGTCAATTATTAGAGTCTGGGGTTCACTTTGGTCATCAGACCAAGCGTTGGAATCCGAAAATGAAGAAGTATATTTTTACGTCTAGAAATGGTATTCACGTGATCGATCTTCAGCAATCGATTAAGTTGATTCGAAAGTCCTACCAATTTGTAAAGGAAACCGTTAAAAGAGGCGGAATTGTCCTGTTTGTAGGGACCAAAAAACAAGCTCAAGAAGCCGTTCAATCAGAAGCCGAGCGATGTGGAATGCCCTTCGTGCATCATCGTTGGTTGGGAGGCACACTTACCAATAATATTACGCTCAGACAGAGTATTAATAAATTAAAGCAATATAACAAAATGCAAGATGAAGGTGTTTTTGAAACGCTTTCTAATAAAGAATCTTCCAGAAAGAAAAAAGTATTGGCCCGTTTGAAGTTTTATTTGGATGGTATTAAGGATATGGGTTCTGTCCCTGCCATTGTGTTTATTGTGGATACACAAAAAGAACAGTTAGCGGTTAAAGAAGCAAGAAAATTGAAAATTCCCATCATTGGGATTGTGGATACCAATGCAGATCCGACAGAGGTTCAATTCCCCATTCCAGCTAATGATGATGCCATTCGCGCGGTGAAATTGATTTGTTCGATTGTGTCTCAAGCTGTTATTGATGGGAAAGCAGAGAGAGATGGAACCGTTGAAATGCCCGAGCAAGAAGAGATTGAAGACATTGTCGTTCCGGTTGTGACAGGAACACTGTCTCTAGAAGAAGATGAAGTGGTGGTTGCTGATATCGAAACCGTAAAGGCATAGTTAATAAGAACATAGGGAGAGTTTAATGGAAATTACAGCTTCATTAGTGAAGGAATTAAGAGAAAAAACAGGTGTGGGAATGATGGATTGCAAAAAGGCCTTGGATCACTCACAGGGAAATTTTGAAGAAGCGATTAAATATTTAAGAGAAAAAGGGATGTCTGCAGCTTCTAAAAAATCGGATCGAGCGACACAAGAAGGTCAGGTCTTTACCGTCACTTCTTCTGATGGCAAAAATGCGGTTATTTTAGAAGTGAACTGCGAGACAGATTTTGTGGCCAATAACGACGCCTTTAAAGGCTTCGGAAATGCCCTTGCACAAGAGATTTTGAATGCCTCAATTACGGGCCTAGAGCAGTTAAATAGCCTTAGTTTGCAAGGGAAACCCTATGCAGATGTGATTGCAGAAGCCGTTTTGAAGCTAGGGGAAAATATTTCGGTGAAGCGATTTGAACGTGTAGCCAATGCGGCTCATATTTCTAGCTATGTTCATATGAACGGTAAGATAGGCGTTTTGGTTCAATTTAGTGATGTTATTGATTCTGGCTTAGGACGCGATATTGCGATGCAAATTGCGGCTTCTCAACCTTTGTATGTACGTCAAGAAGAAGTACCCGCTGAGGAAGTGGCTAAGGAATCAGATATTATTAAGAATCAAGCTATTAACGAAGGAAAGCCTGCTGCAATCTTAGATAAGGTAGTCGCTGGAAAAATCTCTAAATTCTTTAAAGATATTTGCTTATTAGAGCAGGTATTTATTAAAGATCAGGACAAAACAGTTGGCCAATTAATGAAGGCACCTTTGACTGTTGTGAAGTTTTTGAGGTATTCCTTAGGATAACCTCGATTGAGACTGTACTTTGAAGAATTGGAAATCGCGACATTGGCCTCTTATGCGGCTAAGTCGCGATTTTCTTTAGGGAAGCAGTATTCGGAACCTAAATCTGAAAATCGCACCTGTTTTCAACAGGATCGTGATCGCATTATTCACTCAAAATCTTTCCGTAGACTTAAGCATAAAACCCAGGTGTTTATTGCGACTGAATCGGATCATTATCGGTCTCGGCTGACCCATTCGTTGGAGGTGGCGCAAATTTCGCGCCATTTGGCCAGAATGTTGAAATTAAATGAAGATTTAGCTGAAGCCATAGCCTTGGCCCATGATTTAGGGCATACACCCTTTGGCCATTCAGGAGAGCGTGAATTAAATGCGTTAATGAAAGACTTTGGTGGTTTTGAGCACAACTTGCAAAGTCGGCGTGTGGTCGAAACCTTGGAAAAAAAGTATCCCTTGTTTCCTGGGCTTAATGTCTCTCTGGAAATCAGAGAGGGTTTGACGAAGCATTCTACCCCTTGGGACAACCCTGATGAGCATGGCCACTACATGACTTTAGAGGCTCAAGTAACTAACTTGGCAGATGAAATTGCTTATAATAATCATGATTTGGATGATGGACTTTCCTCACGGTTGTTAGAGGCACCAGACTTAGAAAAAAATGTGACTTTGTGGAGGCAGGCGAAGACCTTTGTTCAGTCTCAGTATACTGCTTTAGAGGCGCATGAACTGAAACATTTGATTAATAGTCATCTCATTTCTTCACAGGTCGGGGATGTTATTACCACAACCGAGGCTCAATTAAAAACGCATGGGGTTCAAACTCTTGAAGATTTACAGTCTTTTCAAAAGCCTTTGGTTTCTTTTAGCGTAGAAATGAAAGCATTAAATTTAGAGTTGAGAAAGTATTTATTCCAAAATTTTTATTCACACTATACGGTGTATAGAATGAATAAAAAAGGCCAGCTCATTATTCGACAATTGTTTGATGCTTTTACTCAGGATTCTCGATTATTGCCGGATCATTACAGAGCTAGAATTGGTTCGGACTACCTTAAAGAACGGGTAGTGGCAGATTATATTGCGGGCATGACAGATATTTATGCCCAGAAGGAATATCAGACAATTTTTTCGTAAGTGGGAAGGTAATAAGTTTATGCGTCACATTTATGTTTATTTTCTCTGTGTTTTTGTTTTTTTTGGCAGTGTTTTTTGCCAAGATCCCCCGCCTATGCCAAGTGCTGAAGTGGTCATCTATGAGAAGACCTTAAATCAGTTTTTTAGTGCGATGGGTCCGATTCATGGGGTTAGCCACACCAGCTCGGGTGACTGTGAGTGGACGGTCAAGAACCCCCATGTGGTTTTGCAGAAAGAGGGGGCCTATTTTGCTGCAGATGCCCATATTCAATGTGGACTTATTAATCAAAATACGGTGGTTAAAGGGGTGATGGATTTGGGATATGATTCCGAAAAAAATGTGATTTCTGCGAAAGTAAAGCAGGCGTCTTTTGAGCTAAATTTTGATTTTTTTGGTAACAAAGTACATATTATGGATGTGGATATTTCGAAATATTATAAGTCCCAGTTTCAGTTTACGGGACCTCAGCCTTTGCAATCGCAAATGGTGTTGCAATTGCCGGATGGAACGACCAAAAATGTGACTATGAAGCAGTCTAATACGCAGCTTAACCTAGACACTCATCGCATTGTGGTGAGCTCGGATTTAGAATTTAAATAATAAGGAGTCTGACATGTCAAAGAAAAAACCGATGGCCGCACACGATTATTTTTTAATTGCGGGAATTGGGACTGTTTTGTTGATTGTCTTATGGAGTTTCTTTTTTTAAAGAGAGGTAATTATACGACACCCACGCATGTACGCGCTGCGTAAAATGCAGTTCGCCAAACAGATCCTACGGTATGATCTATGATTCCTGGCTTATGACCTTTAAAAATGTCTGTGGGGGATTCTGTTTGAGCCTTTGTAACAGGTGTGTCCATTGAAAGAATAAACCTTGTACCTGAAATATCTGCGATAGCGGTTCCCACGTATCCAGGGTCTGTTTCTCTGAGGGCTCCTTTTGGACACATAATAGAGCAGATATCTGTCGTTATCTGTGCACAGGTGATGCGGGGATTAAGGCTTTTTGTAAGAGGAACTTTACAAAGATCACCTGATTTAGAAATTCCGAAGATATCTTTGGAATATTGTTTGATAAAGGTAGGTTTTGGTATGTGTAGAGTATCCGCAATATCATTTTCTAGCTGGGTAATTTGATGTTGGGTGTGGTATCCGGGGTTGAATCCAATGGACATACTTCTAATTTCTTGAGTAGCAATTCCCTTTTCTTCAAGAACTTGTTCTATCATTCTGATGGGGCGAAAGGTATCGTTGTGGATCAAAATCAGATGGGTTTCTGTTTGGATATAAATTGCGAAACAGGGGCCAATGTCTCCTGTACATAATCCTGAAATAGGTATCGTTCCGCCACGCGCTAAATGGGTGGTTCGAAACTGTTCGAATTGTTCTCCTTCGGATACAAATTCGAGGTGGATTCGCTCCATGTCAGGATGATATGAGGTGGCCCCGCTTAAAGAGGCTAATCTTAAAGTTAAATTCTCGAATAGGGGAGCATGGGAATCGATATAGTGAATATAGCCAAGCGCACTAGGAAGCGTTTCTCGAGGTAAAACAGCATAGCAGCCTGTATTTACTCTCAAATAATGATAATTCCTGTCTGGCATATACCATTATCGAAAAATAGATAGGGAAAAATTCAAAAAACCAGGAGCCGTGACCCTCACGACTCCTGGTTGAGAAAACGGACTTTGTTTTAGTAGTCCATTCCGCCCATACCGCCCATTCCTGGGGCGCCGGCATGTGCGTGTTCTTTCTTGTCTTCTGGTTTGTCGGCAATGAGGACATCGGTTGTTAGTAACAAACTCACAACAGAGGCTGCATTTTGAAGGGCTGAGCGGGTAACCTTGGAAGGATCTACCACACCGGCTTTAACCATGTCTTCAAATTGACCGGTTCTTGCATTGAATCCAACACCTTTGGGTGAGTTTTTTACCTTGTCTACAATGACAGAGGCTTCAACACCAGAGTTGCTTGCAATTTGGCGTAAAGGAATTTCTAGTGATCGGGCTACAATCGTCATTCCTAAGCGAAGATCGCCGGCTTCAGTTTTTTGAATGGCTGCTTCAAGAGAAGGAATAAGGTTGATCAAAGCTGTTCCGCCACCGGCTACAATGCCTTCTTCAACGGCTGCGCGAGTCGCTGAAAGGGCATCTTCGACACGGTGTTTTTTCTCTTTCAGTTCTGTTTCAGTGGCTGCACCTACTTTAATAACAGCAACGCCACCTGAAAGCTTAGCCAAACGTTCTTGAAGTTTTTCTTTGTCGTATGAAGACTCGGTATTTTCAATTTCACGTCTGATTTCTTGAATTCGCGCGCTGATATTTTCAGCGTTGCCTTTTCCTTGAACAATGGTGGTGTTGTCTTTGTCAGACTTGATTTTTGCGGCTTGTCCTAGTTGGTGAAGTTCTACATTTTCAAGAGAAAGACCTTTCTCTTCAGAAATAACTTCTCCACCGGTTAAAATAGCGATATCTTCCAACATGGCTTTTCTTCTGTCGCCAAATCCAGGGGCTTTGATTGCTAGGCAGTTGACTGTTCCACGCAGTTTGTTCACCACGATGGTTGCAAGGGCTTCTCCGTCTACATCTTCAGCGATGATAACGAGGCCCTTTCCTTGTTGAACTACTTTTTCAAGAATCGGTAACAAATCTTTAATCGCGGAAATCTTTTTGTCTGTAATCAAGATGAAAGCATTGTCTAAAGAAGCTTCCATTCTTTCTTTATCGGTGATCATATAAGGCGATGCGTAACCCTTGTCGAATTGCATCCCTTCTACGATTTCAAGCTCGGTTTCCATTCCTTTTGATTCTTCAATGGTGATAACCCCATCTTTTCCTACTTTTTCCATTGCGTTTGCAATGAGGTTTCCGATAGCTTCGTCATTGTTGGCAGAAATAGAGGCTACTTGGGCAATGGCTTCTTTGGTTTCAACAGGTTGGCTGTTTTGTTTGAGGCCTTCTACGATGATTTTAACGGCTTGTTCGATCCCTTTTTTCAATTGAATGGCGTTTGCGCCTGCAACCACGTTTTTGAGACCTTCTCTGAAGATGGCATGTCCAAGAATTGTGGCGGTGGTAGTTCCGTCTCCGGCTACGTCGTTTGTTTTTGAGGCTACTTCTTTAAGAAGTTGTGCACCCATATTTTCAAAAGGATCTTCTAGTTCGATTTCTTTTGCGATGGTCACACCGTCATTGGTGATGGTGGGTGAGCCCCATTTTTTTTCTAGAACAACGTTGTTTCCGTTTGGACCTAATGTGCTTCCCACTGCGTCGGCCACTTTTTTAATGCCTTCAGCGAGTGATCTCCATGCTTCATCTGAATACTTTAATTGCTTTGCACCCATTGTATGAGCTCCTTAATAGAATAAATTAATTTTGAATCGCGAGGATATCGCTTTCACGGACGATTAAGTAGTCTTTTCCATCTACTTTAAGTTCGGTTCCGCCATACTTTGCATAAATGACTTTGTCGCCAATTTTTACGGTGATGGGAAGTAGTTTTCCTTCATCTGAAGTTTTACCCGGACCTACGGCCAATACGGTTCCAGATTGAGGCTTTTCTTTTGAAGATTCTGGAAGAACGATTCCAGATTTTGTGACTTGTTCCGGAGATTGAGGCTCTACAATGACCCTGTCTCCCAAAGGCTGATAATTTAGTTTGCTCATAGCAAGCAAAACCTCCTTTAAAGAATTTTTTTGATGATTAGCACTCTATGTATGAGAGTGCTAGTTCGAGGGTCATTTTATGTGAGTATGGAGTGGCTTGTCAAGTGGAATGGGGGCAGTGTATGATTTGAGTTCCAAATTCTTGCCGGGGTGGTGGAATTGGTAGACACGACGGACTTAAAATCCGTTGAGCGCTTAAACGCTCGTGCCGGTTCAAGTCCGGCCCTCGGTACCACGTTTAGAGAGTATAACGCAATTGAAACAACCCGTTAGGGGGTATCACTGCATGGTTTTATTCACCCTATCAAGATCGCCCAGAGGATATTGCCGAGCATAAACCCTCATTACGCTTTTTCCACCGGAAAATAGAGTCGAAAATGAGTGCCGACCCCCAGGGTGGAGTCTACTTGAATACTGCCGTGATGGTCTTTGATAATTTGTTGCAAAATAGAGAGGCCTAGCCCGACATTTTTGGCCCCAGATTTTTCTTTGGTTGAGAAAAAAGGATCATAAATTTTGGCCAGATTTTCTTCGGGAATGCCGCAGCCGGTATCGATAATAGCAATTTCAATCCCTTCTGCTTCTTGGCCTTCAAGATTGGTAAAATGGGAAGTTTTGGCCGTGAATGTGAGGCTTTTTCCTTGGTCTGGGGGGGTGTTGTCCATAGACTGCATGGCATTGATAACGATGTTTAAAATGGCTTGGTTGATACGACCCTCATTACCGTGCAGCAGAGGCAGTGTTTCCGGGCATTCGTTTCGGATGCGGATGCCCCGTTTTTTGCAGTCGCCTTCTACCAAAATGATTACCTCGCGGATAATTTGATAAATAGCGACGGTCTTCTTTTCTTGGGTGTCGGCTTTTCCATATTTCAGCATAGTTTCTGCAATGTCTAAAATGCGGTGTACGTTGCGGCTGGTAGAATCGACAAACGTGGTGACATCCGCCTGTTTAAAGCGTTTCATGAGGGTGGCCATGATGATTCCCTCCAAACGTTCTAATTCGGGGCTTATTTTCATTTTAAAGCGCCTATCTTCAGGATCAAAGTCAGGAGTCAATGCCCCTGTTTCATCGATGTAATGGTGGGATAAAAGGTCTTGCCAAATGGCCTCAGATTCAGGAAGCGGGTGGGGTTGGGCGCAAAAGTCATCTTTGCCAACCCATCCAGGATCGAGTCCTTTTT
>JAHFDB010000065.1 GCA_023249195.1 bacterium
GTGAATAAACCAATAGCCAATTTGAAATTTCAATTCCAGGTACAAGGCCCCCAGTGAACAACCTGATGATATAAAAACTGCTTAATACAAAAATATCCACAATAGGAATTTTCTTAAAAAAAGTAGAGTAGGCACTGTTGAGCAGAACGTAAACAAGAAGAATCACTGTAAGTTTTTTGGAAACACAGCCACCAATACCTATTCCTATTGCAAAAAAAAGAATTCCTAATCCTAACGCGAATGGAATAGAGATCAATCCTGCAGGGATGGGTCTGTTTTTTTTGCTAGGATGATGCCTATCGTTTTCAAAATCTAATAAATCATTAGAAATATAAACACTAGATGCGATTGCTGAGAAAGCGAGTATGCTTAATGCCACGATGTGTGCTGTGTGTGGTTCGGAAAATCTGTGCGCCAAAATGAGCGGAACAAGAATAAGACTATTTTTTACCCACTGATAGGGCCGAATAAGTTTGAAAATAGATCGGAGAGAGTTTTTTTTGTTGAAGCTAAAATAGAACACTATATTTGTAAGATGGGAAGCCCATGGGGCAGGTTTCCCGACAATGTAGGCTTTTCTAGCTTTTTGGAATACAGGTAGGTCTCTTTTGTGGTCCGAAATAAAATCGAAGCAAGTTATATCTTGGGAGTCTAGAGCGGCGAGTTTTTTTGATCCAACCATATTGGTTTTAGACGAAGATCCAATGACTTGGCTAATCCATGGAAACTTGTTTTTTATTTTTGAAGCAATAAGCTCCGCTGTTCCCGTAATTAGGATGACAGTCACCCCTCGGTCGTGCGCATTTGAGCAGAACTGAGCAACATCTGCATTAACAGGACAGTCTTCGATGTGAGATAACGGGACCTCGAAAACTTTTGCTTTAAGATGAGCTTTTCCTTTTAAAAGCCAAAAAGGCAACTTCCAAATAGAAAAAGGGTATTTTTTTACAAATAAAACAATATACTCATGAAAGCAATCGATTTCCAAAAGAGTATTGTCCAAATCTACAACAAGTGGAATTTGTTCTTCTGTAGAAATCATATTCTTCATTCTATAATTCAATTTTGTGCATCCACGGCCTACTTTGAGGGACTTAGGCTACTTCTTTATCTAGAAATAGATACTTAATGATACAGTAAACTGCTCGTCTTTTCATAGAGATTTCGTTTTTAGACTCAATTGGTTCGACGCGAAGGAAGGAATGGTGATCCGGCTGGGAATCGAACCCAGGGCCACTTGATTAAAAGTCAAGTGCTCTACCGACTGAGCTACCGGATCATCAAAGAGACAAACAAAAGACGCTATAATCTACCCCAGATTCGTTTAATTGACAACAAGCCGAATGCCCTTGTTTTCTGCGGCGTGTTTAAGAAGGGCAGTGAGTGCAGGGTCGAGTGGGCTTGAAAGGTTTCTGATATCGATAATTTTGAGTTTTGTAGGGCCAGAAATGAGGTCAAGTAATGCCTTGGCCCCTTTATTTCCAAAGGAATTTCCCTGCAAAAACAAAGACTGAAGGGTGGGGTGTCCTTTCAGGGCGTGCGCGAGAGCTTGAATCCCGTCATCTCCAATATGATTGTCGGCTAAAATGACATGCTTTAGGCCTTGGTTGTGGACAATGCCTTGAGCTAAGGTTTGAGCCCCCACGTTTCCAATCTGATTTCCATTTAAAACCAACCACCCAATCTCGTGATTGACTTTGAGCATATCGGCGAGCCCTGCAATGGCAAAGTCTGTCAGTTGATTTTGGGATAATATCAGGTGTTTGACGGTTTGGTCCGTTTCAAGCTGTTTTGCCAGTGCTGAAAGTCCGGCTTGTCCAATGCCATTATGAGCCAAAAACAAGGCCTCGTAGCCATGGTCTGCTAGGGTGCGGCTCCATTGAATAAGGCCAGAGTCACCCAAATTTGAATGACTTAAGAATGCACTCGGGATGCCGTTGGGTGTTTGAGGAAATCCTTCTTCAAAAGAGCTATTGTTACGAATAAATCCCTCAAAAGAGCCAGAAGTTTCTGAAACGGACTGACTGGAAGGTGCGAACGCCGGCTTAGGGGCGTTTATTCCGAGTGAAGACAAGGATACATCAGGCATAAGGCGTATTCTAATCCCAACCTGGTAAAAATCCAACCATACCCCTATAATCCAACCATGATCCACGCAGTGATTATGGCTGGGGGAAAGGGAACGCGGTTTTGGCCGATGTCGCGTGCTTCAAAGCCCAAACAGTTTTTGAAAATATTTGGCAATCGCACCTTGCTCGATCATACTATTCTTCGATTATCCCCTCTGATTCCTTCTGAAAATGTGCTGATTGTAGGAAATAAAACCCACGGAAAATTTTTGGTTTCGACTCAAAAACGATTTAAGGGATCTCAGGTTTTATATGAACCATGTGGCAGAAATACGGCGGCTTGCATCGGATGGGCAGCCATTGAATTACTGAAAAAAGATCCCGAGGCGGTGATGGTGGTGTTACCTGCCGATCATTACATCGAGCCGGCTTCTGCCTTTCGCCAAGTGATTAAACAGGCAACCCAGATCGCCCAGCAAGAAGACCGTCTGGTGACCATTGGTATTCATCCTGTTTTCGCTCATACGGGTTATGGATATATCGAAACAGCGGCCTCTCACTTACCGATTAAAACTGTAAAATCGTTCTGTGAAAAACCGGATGAAAAAACAGCTGAAAAGTACCTAAAAACAGGGCGGTATTATTGGAATTCAGGCATTTTTATTTGGAAAGCATCCAAAATCTTGTCATTATTTGAAACCCATCTGCCGGCACATTTTAACCTGCTCAAAAAAATTCAGAAATTAGAGACCTGTGACTCTGAAGCGTTTAGCCAGATTTTTGAACAATTTGAAAATATTTCAATTGACTATGGGATAATGGAAAAAGTGGCTCAAGAAATCAAAATGATTCCTGCTACATTTATGTGGAACGACATTGGAAATTGGACCTCTCTAGAGACTTTTTGGGAAAAAGATGAGAAAAAAAATGCCCATCTTGGGAATCTGGTAGCCGTTAATAGTGATCATAATTTGGTATATTCGGAAAAACGACTGGTGACTTTGATTGATGTCAATAACCTTATTGTCATCGATTCGGAAGATGCATTACTCATTTTGCCTAAAACCAGTGACCAAAAAATTCGACAGCTGTACGACCAATTGCCGCCTTCTTTTCAATAAACAGAGATGCCTGCCTTCACACTCTATATTCAAACAAACTCTCCAGGAGAGCTCACCAGTTGGGTTAAGCCCATTGTGGAAGAAGTGTGTCATCAAAATCCAGATGCAACGGTTATTATTGTGCTGACTCCTTGCCAATATGCCAGCGGAAAAGAGGCCGATATTGCCAGGGCTATTCCAGGTGTTTCCCGTGTCTATACCCCCGCGGAAACCCTTCGTTTAGTGCTTTCTTGGCCCCTCAGACCCCCATTGAAGACGTCGGGCGCTATTCTTTATCTGGGAGGAGACCCCCAGTACAGTCGCCTATTGGGATATAAGTTTAAAGTCCCCACATACGCCTATACAGAGCATAAGGGCAGCCTTAAAAAAGGGTTTTCCCATGTGTTTTACAAAGAAGCCGGAGACCTGATGGCGGCAAGAATCGCCCAATTTAAGCCGAATAGGGAAGCGATTCTTCAGAAATATGGTCTGATTCATGCAGATAATGTTCTTTTCTTTTGCGGATCACGTCCTCAACATTTTTTAGCCTTGGCGCCGTTCATGGCTCAAGTAGCTCAGGAAATTCAAAAAACAGAGCCTTCATTTAAGCCGATTTTGGCTGTTTCACCCTTTGTTTCACAGCACCACGTCGCCCAACTTCAAGAGAAACGGCTTTTAGAGGGGCTTCAGGTAATAAACGGAGACTCACTCGAATTGTTGTCTGTGGCGCAATTTTTAATCACACTTCCAGGCACCAATACAGCTGAAGCCATGTATTTGCATGTGCCCATGTTGGTCCTGATCCCCCTAAATAGGCCTGATTTGATTATTTTAGACGGACTTGCAGGCATAATCGACAAAATACCTGTGTTAGGCACTCTTGTTAAAAGGGGAGTCCTCGCTTTCTTAAAAAGACAAAAAAGGGCTTACTCTCAACCCAATCGTATGTCAGGCCAAAATTTAGTGCCTGAATTGGCCCAAACACTCACGGTCCCTCTTGTCGCTCACCATATTCTTAGCTATCTAAATTCTGAATCTAAACGCCTCAAAATGGTTCAGAATTTGGCCAGATTTATGCCTGACGATGGTATTGTCAAAACCATTGTGACCAGGATATTAGGTTAACCTCAAAACTGCGCTATAATATATTAAAGAATATCGATACAAGAAAGTTATCAGAAGGGTCGATCCCACAAAGGTGCCCACCAAAGGAGCTTTAGCATGGCGTTAGGTATCAATTCGAGCGGACCAAGAAAATCAAATATTTTCGATCCTGTAATCCGCCCAAAAGGGTCAGAAACACAGTCGGACGTCAAGCCGTTTGCTTTGCCTAAAACCCAACAAGCGAATACGGCTTCTGAGGCAGCGCCCATTACCAAGACAGCCCCGGTGTCTTCCCCTGATACGGTTAAACCTGCAGAGTCAAAACCCATTCCGAGTACAGCTCGCCCCCTAGATAAAACAGATATTATAAATTTTTTGGTCAATTTTCAGAAATCTCCTACACAAGAGAATCAAACCATTTTGTCCTATATTATTCAGCATGGATTAGAAGCATCTTTGGAAAATTTTGATACAGTGACACGCTTGCTTCAAGGGAAAAACAAGCCAAACGCACCAGAATCGGCGGTCGTATCTGTGTTAAAGGGTTTAGCCGATGTTCCTAAAAGTGTGGATATTCTAGGGACATTTGTGGCAAATAATCCTCAAATCGCCTTAAATTTAGATCAAGTCCAGGGTGCACTCAAACAACTACAGCAGTCTTTGCAACAGCATCAAGGCCTTTTTGATGTGAGTCTTTTTACAGGATTTATAGGCATTTTATCTACTCTCGATGACAATTTGAAAAAATTAAACAAAAAAGCTGAGGATGGGGATATGGCATTAGGAGAACTGAAAAGAGGCGAGCTATTAAACGATGTGAAAGTGCTAACCGAGTTTTTAGGAGGGCTAGAAGAAAAAATACAAAGGGAAAACCCTCAAGACTCTCCGCTCAGTGGTGTGCGTCAAAATATCTCTCAGCTCAAAGAGAAACTGACGGGGTTTCTGGATAATTTAACCGCACAAGTGATTTTGTCAAAAGAATCTGGGGTGCAACAGTTGGGGACAGATAAATTTATGTATCTTCAAATGCCTAATCCGCTGACAGAAAAACCCTCTAACATCGAACTGCTTATTAAAAAAGACCCCCAAAAGAATGGGGCACTTAATCCTGCTAAAACCCGCATTATTGCTAAATTTGATACCCCCGATTTAGGCGAGCTTTCAGTGACGCTAGATGTGGCCGATAAAAAGGTATGGTATTTGTTCTATACCCAAAATTCAGAAACAAAATCCGCCGTTATGAAGCTGTCTCCCGAGCTCAAAGAGCAGATGTCAGCCCTCGATTATGAGGTGATGGGAATTCAGGCTGTTGAAAAAAAACTAGACATTAAAAAACTAGTGTTGCCGACCCTCAATTTAGATAAATTATCCCGAATTAATGCGGAAGTATAATGACAAAAACAGTGCCCAATAAAGCCAAAAGAATTAAACATCATATCAGTGAGCTAGACCTTCCTGAACTCAAAAAGTTAAGGGCGGTAGCCGTTAAGTATGATATCAAAAAGGGCAAGGCGCCGAAGATTATAGCCACAGGGAAAGGGGTCTTAGCGGAGCAAATTTTAAGGTTGGCCGAAGACCATAAAGTGCCGTTTTTTGAAGACCAATCATTAACCGATTTGTTGGCAAAGTTAGATTTGAATGACGATGTTCCTCCTGAGTTATACACCCTCGTGGCCGAAGTATTGGCTTTTGTTTACCAGCTCGATAAACTGGCTAAGCAAAAAAAGAAAGGTCGATAAGCATGAGCCCGATTCAACAGTGGAAAAAAGGTTCCCTTATCGCAATCCTGCTTTTGTGTGCAAGTGCCCTTTCTGCGGCTGAAACGTGGAGTGGTTATGACGAAATGCCAAACCCTACCTTAACAACTTGCATGGAGTCTATGCATGCCCATCAAATTCAATGGAATCTGTTTCATCTCTACACCATAAATATAGATAATCCAGGATATATTGAGCCGGGTGGATATAACCACAGTAAAAACAATAAAATTAGTGTTCAAACCTTCTATCGTTGGCGAAGTGGGCCCCCTCAAGAAACAGGAAATTCTATGGATTTTTTTGTAGAAGCAGATTGTAAAGGGTTTTTCTGCCTGATCTTACCCAATGGCCAAATTGGGTATACACGGGACGGCCGTTTTGCTCTAAACCGTAATCGAAAACTTATCATGCGCCATGGAAACTTACCGGTGATGAGTGAAAGTGGAAAGGAAATTATTCTGCCTCCAGGTCAGGAAATTGCGTGCTCAAGGGCAGGGGTTCTTTTTGTTGATAATAATCCGGTAGATAAAATGAAAATCATGGTATTTAACGACGAAAAAGATATGAGAGACGGGATAGAAAGTATTAATGGTTGTGTTTTTTATTTGACTAAAGAGATTCCACCAGATCCTAATCCGGTTTACGCGGTAAGACAGGGTTTCTTAGAACAACAAAACGTTCTAAAGGCACTAATTGGGGACGGACTTCTCTTTAAATATGGGAACGAAGCCAGCGCAAAAGTGGCAAAAATGAGCACTAAAACCATGACATCTGCTGTGCAGATGGCGAATCCTTAATAAAGGGAGAGTCAAGAAACGTTTAGAGCTAGAAAT
>JAHFDB010000022.1:0-6197 GCA_023249195.1 bacterium
CCCGATCTCGTTAAACTTCCGTGTTGGCTGGGGCTTACTCCATACGTGAATGAATTGCTATCGATATCACTAATATGACTGCTTAGAGAGATTTCACTTGCCGTATCTTCTGTCCCATTTGTTGTGAATGAACTCGCTACTGGCGCATCATTTACTGCTTCAATATTTATCGTGACTATCGCCACATTCGAACTCACACTGCCGTCTTTTACCGTGTAACTGAATGTCGCTACTCCGTTATAGTTTGCTACAGGGGTGAAGGTGACCGTTGAACCCGATCTCGTTAAACTTCCGTGTTGGCTGGGGCTTACTCCATACGTGAATGAATTGCTATCGATATCACTAATATGACTGCTTAGAGAGATTTCACTTGCCGTATCTTCTGTCCCATTTATTGTGAATGAACTCGCTACTGGCGCATCATTTACTGCTTCAATGTTGAGAGTCACACTGGCCGTAACCGATGAATAGGTACCATTCATTGCCTTGTAATTAAACGTAGCAATCCCGTTATAGTTTGAGGAAGGTATAAATGTTACTGTACTCCCAGTGATGCTTACTTGGCCATGTACAGGATGTCCCACAATACTGTACGTTAAACTATCCAAAGCCTGATCGCTTACGTGTGAACTTAAATTTATGTCACTTGCCGTATCTTCACTTCCAGTAACTGAAAATGAACTTGAAAGTGGCAGTACTGTCACACTATTGATCGTCACTGTTGAATAATTGCCAAAGCCATCCTTGGAAAATAAACTGTAGTAATACGTCCCGTCTGAAAGACTACTTTCCACAAAATTGTTTCCCGCTATGTTCTGTGTTACCACTATTGCATGATGATCATTGGGGTTTGTTGCTGCATTTTCTGTCTTTCTCAATAGTTTAATACCTGAAAAATCACTGACAGGATTTGTCCAAATTAAATGTACTGTTGATCCTGAAACCGAGCCTGTAAAATCACTCGGAGGGTTAGGCGCCGTTCCATCAATCGTCAGGATCGAACTTGTTCCCACATTCGAAGTATTCGTATACGCATCAATCGCATACAATGTATACACATACGTCCCATCTGTCAGCCCAGATTGACTCAATGATGTCGTCGTTGAATTGATATTTGAACTCACACTTATTGCCAATTGGCTGTTATATGATCTCTTTAACAAAAACTTATTTGTTTCACTAGGAACATCCCAGCTTAAATTAATCGTATCACTATTCAGGCTCTGTTTTTCTGCCATTATATTTGGCGCATTCGGCGCTAGGGTATCAATCGTGAGGGTTGAACTTGTCCCCACATTTGAAGTATTCGTATACCCATCTATCGCATACAACGTATACACGTATGTCCCATCTGCCAGACCAGATTGACTCAGTGATGTCGTGCCAGCCCCTATATTTGAACTCACTATCGTTACTGACTCACTATTGTATGACCGTTTTAACAAAAACTTACTGATATCTCCCGACGTCCCCCAACTCAAATTAATCGTCGTCCCATTCAAGCTTGCTTTACTTGCCGTTATTACAGGGGTATTTGGTGCTAAGGTATCTATCGTCAGACTTGCACTTGTTCCTACATTCGACGTATTCGTATACGCATCTATCGCATACAACGTATACACATACGTCCCGTCTTCAAGCCCAGATTGACTTAGAGATGTCGTCGTTGGACTGATATTTGAACTCACAATCGTTACTGGCCCACTGTTATATGACCTCTTTAACAAAAACTTATTTGTTTCACTAGGAACATCCCAGCTCAAATTAATCGTATTTCCATTCAAACTTGCTTTTGCTGCACTGATACTTGGAGCATTCGGAGCTAGGGTATCAATCGTCAGGCTTGAACTCGTTCCTACATTCGACGTATTTGCATGCGCATCGATTGCATACAACGTATACACATACGTCCCGTCTTCAAGCCCAGGTTGACTCAATGATGTCGTGCCAGATCCTATATTTGAACTGACAATGGTGACAGGGTCATTGTTGTATGACCGTTTCAAGAGAAACTTGCTTGTGGTATCTGGGACACTCCAACTTAAAGTGATTGTGTTTCCATTTAAGCTTGCTTTGGTTGCAAGAATCTCTGGCACACTCGGTGCAGTCCTATCTGTTACTGTAAGTGTTACCGTACCAACATTCGAGGTTGAAATACCATCATTGGCCGTATAGGTAAAACTGTCTGAGCCATTGAAGGTAATATCTGGGGTATAACTCACGTGGGTTCCAGAAATACTCCCCAAACTGCCATGACTCGGCCCACTCACAATATGATACGTCAGCGCATCGTTTTCAACGTCGGTTCCACTAAACGTGATTGTTTTTACCACATCTGAATTGGTCGTTGCTGTCACCCCACTCACAACCGGAGCATTATTGACCACAGCAACAGAGGCCGTGGCAGGAGCCGAGTAGCTTCCATTCGAGTATTTAGAGAAAAACGAATAATAATAAGTAGTCCCTCCACTTACACTAGAATCTGTATAAGAAGACCCTGAGGTTGTAGTAAGAAGAGTGCCATTATGAACTGAATAGGGGAAAGCCGTCGTTGAACGACAGATGGTGGTATTGAGTAAATGGGCATCTGAAGGGGGTGTCCAGCTCAACTGAACTGAATAGGGAGAATTTGACACAGCAGCTGGTTGAGTCGTAAAAGCCGCTTGACTTAAAGCCACAACTCGAGAATTTCCAGAATCCGCAACATAGATAATATTGCCCGTGCCAATGGCAATACTTTTAGGGCCAGACAAGGTCACATTGTGCGTGGTAGACGATAAAAAAGTGCCAGACGAGTTGAATTTAAGAATCTGGGAACCATTGTAATCGGCCACATAAATATTTTTCGAGGCATCTATGGCCACATCATTGAGAGTTCCTATTCCTGTCACTGCATTTGTGAAACTAGACCCACTTCCTGTATATTTTTTTATGGTGCTACTTGTTCCCATGAACAGGTTGGTCCCATCTGTCCCCAACCCTCTAGGATAACTTAAGGAACTTGATATTAAGGTTGGAGTCACAGTTGGAGTTGATTTTGGAACCCTATAAAGGGCCCCAGATGTTGAAGAAGTAGCGAATGAGAAATATAAATTTGCTCCAACGACTTGCATATCTACCATTGTTCCTGGACTAAATTTTTTTGCAGTACCTTGTGTTGTTCCGTTAGGATAAACCACTCTTACGACTGGGTTCCCATTTATTGAACCCGTGTAATAAATAGTCCCACCCGCATCTACCGATAGACCCGGACCATATGCATTTGTATCGATAGTAGTATTAGGAACCACCGAAGTAAACTTTCCAAATGAATCAAACTTTTGGATACGAGTACCATCCCGAACATAGACATTCCCACTCACATCTGTTGCTACCGCTACCAATCCACTAAACTGTCCATTGCCAGAACCTGAAGACCCAAAAACAGTGTATAAAACAGGTATTGAGGCTTTAATCGCATCGACATTGGCAGTGGCATGTGAAGGACTGCTATTTCCGCCGGAATTGACTGAAAAAACAGAATAATAAATAAGACCATCTGGAAGATTCGTATCTATATAATATGTATTGGTTATATTTGAGCTTACTGCTGTGTCTGAACTGATGGTACTTGGGTAACCCGAGGTACTACTTCGAATTGTATACGAATTTGCTGTCGATACCGGTGACCAAATCAACTCCACTTTATTCCCCGTGCTGACAATTGTCCCCATTCCCGGAGCACTGGGTGGAACCGCCACCGTCACTGAAGCCGTCGCTTTCACAGAATAATTTCCCACCGTATCCCTTGCAAAAATAGAATACAAATAGGGTCCATTCGACAATCCAGAATCTGTCTGTGTGGTACCTGTATTCCCTGAAACGACTGAACTCCCATCCGTCACAGAGGTGGGAAAAGAAGATGTTCCACGTCGAATATTTACCGAATTAAAATCTGTGGCCCCTGGGTTCACCCAGCTCAAATTAACGGTATAACTTAAGGCACTTGCGCCAAATGAGGTGGGCGCAGCAGGCGCTGTTCGATCCGTCACCGTAATAGACACGGTGGCAATATTCGATGTCGCCACACCGTCATTCGCCTTATAGGTAAAAGTGTCTGTGCCGTTGAACGTCACCACCGGCGTATAAGTCACTTGGCCCCCAGAAATGCTTCCCAAACTCCCGTGATCTGGGCCACTCACAACGTGATAGGTCAGCGCATCATTATCTGCATCGGTTCCACTCAAAGTAATCGTTTTAGCCACATCTGAATTGGTCGTCGCAGTCACATTATTCGCAGTGGGGGCATGATTAACCGCCACTGTCACAGAAAGAGTAGTTGCCAAACTCATACGATTGCTAGAATCTCTCGCAAAAATAGCGTATTTATAGGTTCCACTTGCAGTCAGTGTATCTGCATAAGAAGTGCCTGTATTCACCGACACTACCAAATCTCCATCCAAAGGAAAAACAGGAAACGAAGTCGTACTTCGTCGAATAGTCACTGAAGTCGCATCGCTTGATGTCGTCCAAGACAAACTCGCCAAGGCATTGGATGCCACTGCCGATACCCCTGTCGGCTTAAGTGGCCCCTGGGAATATACCATCACTCGAGTGCGGCCCGGATCTGTCACATAAATCTTATTGTTACCATCTACAAAAATATATCGAGGTCCCCCAAATTGACTCGTCCCAGATCCACTCGAACCAAAAGACTCTAATAATACTCCCCCCGGATTATATTTAACAATTCTGCACCCGCTTGCTTCGACCACATAAATATTACCTTGTGTATCTAAACAAATTCCTTGGGGATTCGTACTTGAGCCTAAAGAAGCCAGGGTAGTGGCGGAGGAGGAGCCTGGGGTATATTTCATAATCGTCCCATTCGTCCAATTGGTAGCATAAATATTACCCGTACTGCTCACCGCCACTCCAAAAGTATTGGTTCCACCTGTTATAGTTTTAGTATCCAAGGTCACCCCAGTCGCGTCATAGGTATAAATTTTACTCCCTGCCGCGGCAATATAATTTCCGGTAGGCCCTATCTGCACATCATATATATTAGGGACTCTTTTAAAGGTACTCGTAGACACCCCATCATTGGTACTCTTTTTAATAAGCCCACTCGAATGTGCCACGTAAATATTACCCACACTATCCAGCGTAAGCCCTCCAAAGCTGGCAAACCCAGAAATTGAAAACACCGAAGAACCATTGGCATTATATTTACGTAGATTACTTCCCCCATATTCCACAATATAGACCTTGCCCCCCAGATCAATTCCGCCTCCATCTACATAAATTCCGGCACCGTTCAACCCACTGCCAATGAATGTCTTATAGTACGTAATCGACCCCATAGCTGGCGTGGGCGCAAGCATCCAACACAAAAGTATTCCCAGTATGAAAAGAAGATAGCAAAAATACCGGTTTAAATTTAAAAATTTCATTCTCAGAAAACCCTTTTTACCCATGCTACCACTGGAAAATAATTTCTTGCTATTAATACTGTCCGCTCACCGAAAAATAATGTTGAGAACTGTTCTGATACACATCTGTCGTGTCATAGGCATATTCAAAAGAAAAAGAGTGAAATTTCAAAATCACCCCAGCCGTCATAGTGCCCTTCGATTGAACCACATCCGTCTTTTCTCGATAGCCCAAACTCACCCCAAAGTTAGAATCATTTAACGGATAAAACCTCACCCCTAAATTCTTGACCGGAGCACTCAGATGAGACACGGTTTTGATCTCTCCAAAAACCTCTAAATCCATCACAGATAAAGGCATTGTTTTAAATCCTACGCCCCATTGAGTAGATAATTTTTCCTGTGTCCCATCATTGTACCGAATACTATTTCCAAAAATATTCTTCCCACTTAAACTCACACCTACAAACGGCCCGTGATACTGAACCCCTATCGCCATATCCATCCCATACCCACGAACCTCTAATTGATTACTCACATACTGAACCCAAGAACTACCTATATGAACTGCCTTAAACAAACAATAATCAACACCTGTTACAACCTGTAAGCGATCCATTGTAAACGTTCCCAATAAATGTGCCTCATTGGCACTCGTCGTATCCGTATGGTCTAAATTTGAATCTTTTTGATACGCCACCGCCACCCCCAAAACAACATCCTGAAAAGGCTTTACACTCACCGCACCCGCCATATACTGAGTATCTGCAAAGGTTGTCGTATAAA
>JAHFDB010000022.1:6207-28653 GCA_023249195.1 bacterium
ATAAAACCCTGAAAGGCTATTGCCGGCATACCCTAACCCCGCAGGGTTCTCGATAAGCACAGATGCCTGATGTGAAAACCCTTCCACACCCCCAATACCTATCATTTCGGCCGATGTCCCCACAGTCGTGATGTCATTGTAGTAAGTGGTTGAAAAAATAGGCTGTGAACAAAATAAAACCCCTATTACAAAACCCGGCACAATCCATTTTAGAGAAATTCTTTTCATATCGGCCCCTTTGAATAACCTTAACCACAGTTTACTGAGTGTAGCTAAGTTATTCCCACTATCCCGCTTTTTTATGCATCCCCTAAAGTATCAAAATCACCCTAAGGTACCCCAAAAATACTCAAGGGTAGAAGGTTCCCCCCAACCCTGCTAAAATATCGAACACTACAGGCGCCTGTAGCTCATCTGGATAGAGCATCTGACTTCGGATCAGAGGGCAGGGGGTTCGAATCCCTCCAGGCGCACCAATCAGTTCCTAAAACCTAACCCCATCTGAGGCTAAAAAAGCCCTTTATATAGCCCTGTTTTTCTGTGTTTTTGGGTTCGAGATTTACCCCCTTTGATCGAGTTGAAAATGTCGAACCTTGGTTAAAGGCCCATATTCAAGCAGCAACTGCAACATAGGCTTCAAAGGGCGATTTAAAATTAAGACACTTTTGGGGACGAGAGTTCAACTGAAATTTTATAATCAATTGTCAATATTTATTCTTCTGATACATTTAAAGCGATGAATCTTGTTTTGAATGTGAAGAAAAACAGCTATCCCTCTTATGTTCATTTTATCGAGGGTTTGGTGGCCTTGGGATATGCCCGTGTTCAGATGGTGCTTGAGCCTGGGGAATTTGCCGTTCGGGGCAGTATTATTGATGTGTTTCCAACCCATCATGCCCAACCTTTGCGTGTCGAATACGACAATGAAAAAATAGACAGACTTAATGCTTTCCATGTCCATACTCAACGGTCGCTTTCAGCTATTTATGAGACAGAAATAGGCCCCGTAGATCGGGATCATCAGGTCTTTTTTTCGGATATGTCTGATACCACCGCTTCGGATGCCCTTTTGTCTGACATTGAAGAAGGTGACTATGTTGTCCATGAAAGCTATGGTATTGGACAATTTAAGGGGTTAGTGAGGTTGAAATTGACGAAGGTGGAAGGGGAGTATTTGTTTATTCAATATAAGGGCGAAGACAAGGTTTATGTACCTTTAGATCAGCTGCATCTTATTTATAAATATTCGGCAGGTGAGGCTGTTCCAAAGGTGAATGGGCTTTATGATGGGGTGTGGAAAAAGACCACAGCTAAAGTCAAAAAAGATCTGGAAGTGTTAGCTGAAGATGTGTATGTGATGCAAAAAACTCGGCAGGAAAAAGAGGGGTTTGCTTTTTTAGAGGATACCGTTTGGCAGATTGATTTAGAGCGACAGTTTGAACATAAAGATACTCCCGATCAGGAAAAAGTGACTTTGGAAGTGAAACAGGATATGGAGTCGCCCCAGTCCATGGACAGGCTTTTATGTGGGGATGTGGGGTATGGTAAAACTGAAATTTTGGTGCGTGCTGCGTTTAAGGCTGTTGAAAACCAAAAACAAGTCGCCATTTTAGTGCCTACTACCCTTTTGGCTCAGCAGCATTACCGCACGTTTGTGAAGCGTTTTTCGTCTTTTCCATATAGGGTTGAGGTGCTGTCTCGGTTTAAATCGGCCAAAGAACAGAAAAAGATTTTGGAAGAACTTCAGCAGAATAAAATTCAAGTCATTATTGGGACCCATAGACTGGTTCAAAAAGATGTTCATTTTCATGATTTTGGGCTTTTAATTGTGGACGAAGAACAGCGCTTTGGGGTTACACATAAAGAAAAGCTGAAAAATAATCAGCCCCATGTGGATGTCTTGTCTGTGAGTGCGACCCCTATCCCCCGCACGCTTTATATGGCACTGACAGGGGCGCGATCCTTTTCGACCTTAAGTACGCCTCCGGTTGCAAGAAAACCTATTTGGACACGTGTGTCGGCGTATTCGGATGAAACGGTAAAACTGGCGATTGAGCATGAAATAAAATCAGGTGGGCAGGTATATTACATTTATAACCATGTGCAGACGATGGCGAAAAAATATCACCATCTCAAAGAACTTATGCCTACTGTTCGATTTGGCATGGCCCACGGTCAAATGGATGAGAAAATTTTAGAAAAAACCATGATGGATTTTCTGGATCAGAAATTCGATGTTTTACTCTGTTCCACCATTATTGAAAATGGGTTGGATATGCCCAACGCAAACACGATTATTTTAGAAAAAGCCGAGTATTTTGGTTTGTCCCAAATTCATCAATTGCGAGGTCGAGTGGGGCGTACTGAGAAACAAGGCTATGCATTTTTGCTTTATACGGATGTCGAAACATTATCTGAAAAGTCGGCCAGACGCTTGCAGGCCATTAAAGAATATGCGGCTTTAGGGTCTGGTTATAAATTGGCCTTGAAAGACTTGGAAATTCGAGGGGCAGGAACCCTCTTGGGAAAAAGACAAAGCGGACATATTACGACAATTGGGTTTGAATTGTATTGTAAAATGCTGTCTTCGACGATGGCGCCCTCACATGCTAAAAAACATGCCCCAAAGCCCATGATGTTGATGAACCCGGAGAAAGCGAGCTATATTCCCGAGGCGTATATTGAAAACCCCAGGGAACGCTTGGCCCTCTATCAGCGGCTTGGGCAGTGTCAATTTCAAGTAGACCTAGAGGTTATTAAATTTGAATTAGAAGATAGATACGGACAATTGCCCTTGCTTTTGGCTCAACTTATGGTGTTTTTGATGAGCCAATTGCGAGACTAGTCCCCAAAGGCCCCCGTGTCTAACCACTCGGCTTTTACTAGGGCCCACCAATCGGTGGCCAACCCGTTTAACACATAGGCGTAGGGTAGCCATCCATAGCCTGCCTCTCCCCATGTTGTTCCCCAGGAATTGCGAATCAACAGAGCACCTTTTTGTCCGCCAATAGTCTTGCTGTCATCATAACCCACAGTGGCAATGGCATGCCCACCTAAGACTTTTTCGCCCTTCCCAGGATAAGGAATTTCACCGGTAGTCGATGCTTCTGAGATAGAGGAGTAGACCGTAAATCCAAACATCATGACCAGTCCGGCGGCCAGTTGTGTTTTGATGGTGTTCAGTAAGATATCCGGAGCCGTATGTGGCGGGTCGAGCCTGAAATAATGTGTCGCACGATATTGTTCGGCAAAGCTATAACAAAACGCTGTGGGTTCAACATCAAACTGGGTAATATCATAAGGCCAATAGTCTTCGGGGGGTACTCCGAAAGTAGCGAGGGCTTCCATGGTGGTGCGTAAATAAGCCCCTGTGTCGCCGGTTTGGCGGGCTAAACTTCGCGTTGCCTTATACAAAAACAGCCGAGAGGCATCTAGATAATTACCAAAGGCCCTTTTTTCAAAATATTCCAACATACCAACCCCTGCGTGGGCAGTACAGGCCCCTAATTGGCCTTGATTTTCAATAGGAGAACACCATTTTCTAAGGTCTGTTTTAGCAGGAAGAGCGACTGTTTTTTTGGGAGATAATTTTTTGAGATGGGTTTGAATGTCGGGGTGATCAAGAGTGTAGTCTCTGATATCGGGATAATCCTTAAGCCAACCATAGGTCATGTGCATCAAAAAGGGCCTCCTAATGAACGGGATGAATTTATTATACCCGTCTTCAATGACGAAGTGCAACATGAGGGTACTAAATCTTACTGTTTTACTATTTTAGCCTCGTTTTTTATTGATTTTTTGAATAGTGAGAAAGAATCGAATTGGGAAAAATATATGAAATAAATAATCAAGAAACTCGATAATAGTAAAGAAAGACTGATGCACTATCCAGATATTTCAATGGCCCAATTCTAAACGATTAAGGGGGGAGTAGATCTTGTATAAGCACTGTGCAGTTACACTCAGTAAATTGCCGTTTACGACACCTGGCATAGTTTCCGGGGGATCCGTCCGGGATGTAATGGTAAGATTAATGTCAAAAAGCTGGGAAATCTCTTCCATACATCAAGGCGAACTGCAATCAGATGAAGATATAGCTGCGGCACACGCACTATTTGAAGGGCTCATCTCACACCCTAAGACTGTTAGAAATGACGAGAGACGCTGGCAAGAAGTGGTCACTATTCTCAAAGAAATTGCAAGAGACAACGAGATTCCGCTAGAGGATGCTCTGGTGGCGCGAGTTTTAAATGGGGCAGATGCACGTGAAATTCCTTATAGGCATTCCGTCACATTTGTCGTGGCATTAGCAGACTATGTCCGAGATCTATATGAGTCTCACTTAAGAGGGAAAAAAACAGAACTTAATGCAGCGATTCGGTTGTATCCAGTCAGCTCCAATGGAGCTTGTTTGGACGGTGAAATCGCCTCCATTCATGAAGCGAAAGCCCAAATAAATCACCCCTTTGCGGGGCTGATAAAATCCATTTTAGCAGAGACGGTTACGGGGTGTGACTTAAAATATTGTCCAGAGGGATCGGCTCGCCATATTATTCTTGGCTTAGAAATACTAGTGGGTGTTGATCCGGCACTCATTAAAGACAGTTTTGCTAGGGTTGCGATGAGCTATATCCGAGAATCAGACGCGATACAGGCAGTCGTTACCTTTTGGGAAAGCGTAGCCGAACAGATAAATAGTGCTTACGCTGAGTTAGTATCGATACTGGCTAAAGGCAGCCTCAGCAGAACAGATAAAGCGGTAATGGAACGAAACCTTCTCTATCGGGTTATCCAGTACGAGGCGGCTGCAGACGGCTCCTCAGCAATCACGTGGTGTGCTGATGGAGAAGAGGCTAAGACATTATCTCTACAGGAACTGCGTGAAAGCATCATAGAATGGTTGGCAGAGCAAGGCACGCCACCGACTGACGATATTGATACGATTGCAAGCACTTGTGAAACGAATCCTAAGAGATATCCAGGCCTCGATGTGTTTATTCAACAAAGACAGTACACATGCCCGAATCCAGAGGCGGGTCTGATGCTGACAAAGTGGGTAACGAGTCTCTTTGGAGCCGAGAGTGCTTCGATACAATCAGGAACGAGATTCCCTGATTCGGTTCAAGCGTGGCATGCTTGTAGGTCATCTAAAGACTCTCTAGAGGCCTTTAAAGCTTCTTTGTCAGAAAGAACAAGTGTGAGTTCAGTACACTGTTTTTTAGAGATGGCGATGATTACACTCGATGCTCTTCCCGAAGGGAATCCTGACAAACGATTTCAGCTAGCGCAGTTTTTGCAAACAAGTGGACTGTTGGAGATAATCACCGAACGGTTTTCAGAAGACAGCTTGATTCAAACACGGGTCCGGGCCATTAAAACAAGCTTACAACGCCCTGTAAATGAACGCTTTAAAGGCCCTCTGCCAGACCCTCTTGAATCCGCCACAGACGACTTTATATGGAAGCTCTTGGTGGCAGACCCCCCCTCCGATGTCATGAGGCTCATAAAGGCCTTACCGAAAGCCAAATTGTGTGCCCTTGTCACCAGAATTGAGGCTGAAGGTTTCTTCACACCTGAAGAGACTTCACCGAACTTGTTAGTTCGGCTATGTACCTGGGTTCTCAGCCCTGAGGTCATTGAAGCTTCAGGTGCTAAACGGGTTTTGACCTTATTTCAGACACAAACTACTAACGGATTAACCCTGTTGCATTGGGCAGCAGAAAAGGGTCACGATGCTGTTTTTTTTGCATTGTTGAGTGTAGAGGTCATTCGCCTGTTAGGACCTGAAGTGGTCTTGGCCTTATTTCGCTTGCGAGATAACGGTTCTTACGGATTCACCCCGTTGCATTGGGCAGCACAAGAGGGTCACTCTGCTATTTTTAAAGCATTATTGAATCTAGATGTTATTCGCCTATTAGGACCTCACGAGGTTTTGGCCTTATTTCATTTACGAGATACAAGTGTTCCCAAATACACCCTGTTGCATTGGGCAGCACAAAAGGGTCGACAGGATGTTTTGAGAGAAGTATTTTGCCATGAGGTCGTTGAAGTTTTAGGAGTAGAAGGAGTCTTGGCCGTACTTAAATTAGAAGGTGAGACCCCCCGCAAACTCACTCCGTCGGATTTGATAGTGCAAAAGGGTCTAGCGCCTATGTTGGTGGCATTTTTAAAGGGAGAGGCTATCTAGGCACAAAGTGAGCTGTTTTCAGTGGGGATCTTCGATAAAAACGGGTTCGCCGGGCATGTGTTTGGCAATAGTTGGCATGACATTCTTTTTCATTAAGGAAAGCATAACGGCTGTTTTTGAATAGCCTTTAGCTTGTGTATAAGCCGTAGTGTTTAATTGGACATGCATTAAATCTTCTAAGGTTGTCTGAAATTGGGTAGCCTCTTTGCTTTGGGTGGTTCCATAGAAGCTACGGGTGAGTGCTTTTGCAATGTCTGATGAAGAAACGCTGAACTCTACAAGCAGACGGGTTATGACCTGGTCTAATGGGGTGTTAAGAAGCGTAAATGGTTTGTCTTGTCCCCTGAGCCATTCTGGATTGTCAAAAATAATTTCAAGAAAGTGAAAAGTGCTTGAACAAACGGCGTTTAGAACGTCACCAACTGTGGCAGGCTTCTCGTCTGGATGAGTTAAGACGGTTAAAATGATCATCACGTTGTTTTTGACGGTTGTAAGTTTCTGTGTTTCTTCTGGGGAAAAACTTTGAATCTCGTTCATTATATGCTTTAAAAGAGAGAGTGTTTGTCTAAGCCAATGAGCAACCGCTCTAGAAAATTGTTTTTTGAGAATAGCAGGATCATTCAATAGTGCTGAATTAAAGGGAAAAACCAATGCAGCCGGTGGTTGAGCGGATTCTTTGGGGTTAGGGCGTTTTTTTTTGCTTTTAGTAGGGATTTTGTGTGGAGGCTCAGAAGAGCCGTCTATGCGTCTTAGAAAGCAAGCTTTGGGAGCCAGAGTTGCCTTGCAATCAACGGTCACAATATGTCCATCTGGTGTCACAAAGAAGTTGTCAGGATGAGCATCACGAGTAAACACAGCCATGGCTAAAACAAGAATTTTTTCCAATAGGTTGTTAGGCGTTTTTTCTATGCCGGAGGGGCATTCGGAGAGTGGTCTTCCTTCAACTTTAAATTGAATTTGAAAAGGGCAATGTGTTCTTTTAGGGAGTGTTTTCTGAAATAAAATTGAGGCTGCATTTGTTTCTGGGATGCCGAATATGCTTGACAGGAGAGTCATCACTTTTTCATTGACTGTAAAAGGATTAAATTTAATAAAAAGTGTATGAGGTTTGCCTGTATCCGGGTCGGTCACTGTGATGCAGACATGGGGTTCTTCAGACTCGGGACTCTTAGCATAGGCCTCACTAAATTTGGCAATCGGAATACATGTGGATAACTTTAGAAGAAGCAGTTTGTCCTGGCACCATCTGAGTAGGACATCGTTTGTTTTACGCTGCTCACTAGCTGTGAAGGGGTTGCTATGCTGTTCTTGGTATATATCCGATAAGGCCTTATAAGTTTTTGTAAAATGGGCAAGTGCTTGAGGATCTAGAGTCTCAAGATCCCAGATGTCTTTTATAAAGCCCAATACTTTTTCAGTGAGCTCGGGAGCGTTTATTTTTGTTGGGCTGATAGGGGGCGAGATGTCGACGGGCGCTGAAACGATTTTGTTCATATTCAGTTATCGTTTTTCCAGATAAAAAATTTCAAAAATGTATGTTTAGAAGGAAGCAAACAGTGGCATAACATTACAAGTGAAAAAAATAAAAAGGCTCCACGAGAGGGGTGAATAAGGCTGAAGCGTATCTTTGCTTAAAGGGGAGGGGATACATCTTCACGCAAACGACGACAAGTATGACCAATTTACAAGACCTTTGAGTAATGCTTTGCCTACAATCACGCCGTGTACACCCTGTGAATATAAGGTGTACACATTTTCAATGTCTTGATCTTGTCCAATGCCACCGGATGCAATAATAGGAATTTTTGTAGAGTGGGTTAACATTTTTAGGGAGTCTAGATTAGGGCCTTGCAAGGTGCCATCTTTAGAAATATCGGTATAAATAACGGAATGTATGGGTGTTTTTTCGAGTTGAGACATGACATCTGTAAGGGTAGTGGCGCCGGTTTCAACCCAGCCTTCTATTGCTATGCTTTGGCCCTTGGCATCAAGGCCTGCAATTATTTTTTTGGGAAGGGTGTGGATGATGTCCAGAGCAAGTGCGGGATTCTTTACAAAAAGGGACCCGATGACGATTTGGTCGATTCCAAAATCTAGCCAAAATTTTGCTTGGTCTAGGGTGCGAATGCCTCCGCCTAACTCAAGGGTGCATGACACCGCATTTCGAATGTTTTTAATGGCTTCAGAATTGATGCTTTTGCCTTCTTTTGCCCCATCTAAATCTACAATGTGAATACGTTTTGCTCCATACGCAGCGTACTTTTGCGCTAAAGAAGTAGGGGTATAGTCGTAATGGTCGACTTTTGCATAGTCGCCTTGGGTGAGACGCACCACTTTTCCACCTAATAAATCAATGGCGGGGATGACTTCGAACATTTAGTTTATTCCCAATTCTTTGAGTTGTGCTTGAGATACTTCCGAGGGTGCATCGGTAAGAGGGCAGCTGGCACTTTGGGTTTTAGGAAAGGCGATGACATCACGAATAGAGGTTGCTCCGGTTAACAGCATGACCAATCGGTCGAGGCCAAGGGCAATGCCCCCATGGGGGGGGGTTCCGTATTTCAACGCATCCACAAAAAAGCCAAATTTATCGCGAATTTGAGTCTCGGACAGGTTCAAAAGCGTAAAAAGTTGTTCTTGGACATCCGAACGGTGAATTCGAATGCTGCCTCCCCCAATTTCAGTCCCGTTGAGTACAATGTCATAGGCTTGAGCGCGGGCTTTTTCAGGGTCCGTTTGAAGCAGCGGTATGTCATCAGGATGCACAGACGTAAACGGATGATGCATGGCCATTAAAGCCCCCGTTTCAGGGTCTTTTTCAAAGAGAGGGAAGTCTACTACCCAAAGCAAAGCAAAGGTGTCTTTACGAAGGCCTAGGCGGTCTCCTAATTGAAGCCTGAGACTGCACAAAGCGTCTAAAAGAAGGGTTTCGTTAGGGTGGCAGAGAAGCAAGATGGCATCGCCGGTTTTAGGTGAAAAAGGGGCTGAGAGGGCTTCTAGTTGTTCGGGGGTGTAAAATTTTGACAGAGAAGACTCGGCCTTGTCTGTATAGGAAACCACAGAGATTCCCTTAATCTCTGTTCCTAAGCTTTCAGTAAGTTCGCCCAAAATTTTTCTAGATAAATAGGCTTTTCCATTGGGCACACAAAGCCCTTTAACACAGCCCCCTTGGGCCACAACGGTATTAAATGCCTGAAAATCGCCAGCCGAGGCTAATAGGCTGACATCTTGAAAGGCCATTCCAAAGCGTAAGTCGGGTTTGTCACAGCCATAGCGTGACATGGCTTCGGCGTAAGACATGCGTTGAATAGGCAAAGAGAGGGAAACTCCGATCGTTTCAAAAACTTTTTTGAGGAGTCCTTCAGTTAAGTTCAAAATGGAGTCTTGATTCACAAACGAGGCTTCAATATCTACCTGAGTAAACTCGGGTTGTCTGTCGGCCCGTAAATCTTCATCACGAAAACACTTTACGATTTGGTAATAGCGCTCAAAACCCGACATCATGAGTAATTGTTTAAATAATTGAGGTGATTGAGGCAGTGCAAAAAAACGGCCTTTTTGAACTCGGGAAGGGACAAGGTAGTCACGTGCACCTTCTGGGGTGCTCTTGGTTAAAATAGGGGTTTCTACTTCCAAAAAGGCTTCTCGATTGAGATAGTCTCGAATAGCAGCGCTCACGCGATGGCGCATCACAAATCGGTGTAATTGAGCGGGTTTTCGAAGGTCAAGATATCGATATTTCAAACGTGTGAGTTCTTCTACGGATTGATCCTCAGAAACACTGATTACAGGGGGTAAAGCGTCATTCAAAATGATCAATGCAGTGGCAGCACATTCGATATTTCCAGTTGGGAGGGCGGGGTTCATTTGGCTTCGAGTGCGTAAAATTCCGGTGACCTGAATCACAAACTCACTTCTGACTTCTGAGGCTAAAGGAATCGGACATACGGCAGGGTCAATGACAATTTGAATGAGTCCGGACCGGTCTCTTAAATCAATAAATATAAGACCCCCTAAATTTCGCACTTTATGCGCCCAGCCACACAACGTGACAGTGGTGCCTAAAGCCAGTGGGGGAGTATCTAAGGCAAAATGAGAGCGATTAGGGCTGTCCATGGGCTTCTTTGAGGTAATTGACCACAGAGTCCCACGCAATTTCTACTTGTTGGCCCTTGGTCATATGTTTGACAACGATGGTGTTTTTTTCGGCTTCGGTTTCCCCGTAAATAAGGGCATATTCGGCTTGTAATTTATTGGCTTGTTTTAATTGGGCTTTAAGTTCGCCTTTGGAATAATCAATTTCACATTTAATGCCAGCTCGTCGAAGTTCATCTACTAAGAAAAAACATTTCGTTTGTTGTTCAAAACCAAGAGGTGCGACAAAAATGAGTGGGTCCTTGCGCTTAAAAATATCGGACATTTGTTGCAATACCATCACAGCACGCTCGATTCCGAAAGCAAATCCTACAGCGGGGACAGATGGCCCTCCCATTTGGGAGACCAAACCATCATAGCGGCCACCTCCGCAAATGGCATTTTGGGCACCGAGATGTTCAGATAAAATTTCGAAAGTGGTGCGAGAATAATACTCTAATCCGCGTACCAACTGAGGGTTGATGTTAAAGGGAATTCCCAATGAATCTATGTATTCTACAACCGAATTAAAGTGGTCACGACATTCGTGGCATTGTGATTTTTGAATATCAGGCATCCCTGAAAAATAGGCCCGGCATTGAGGGTTTTTACAGTCTAAAATGCGTAAAGGTTTAGAATTAAATCGGCGCTTACAATCTTCGCAAAGGCCCTGTAAGTTGGCCCCAATAAATTGCTTGAGTCTTTCTTCAATGACAGGTCGGCACACCACACAGCCTACAGAATTAATCGAGACAGAAAGCCCGCTTAACCCCATGTCGTCAAACAAATGTACACCCAAAGAAATAACCTCGGCATCAGAAAAAGGGTGCGCATTGCCTAAGCATTCCACCCCAATTTGGTGAAATTGTCGAAACCGCCCCGCCTGAGGCCGTTCGTAGCGAAACATAGGCCCACAGTAATATAATTTGCTGACCGTTTCTTTTTTATGCATCGAGTGTTGAATGTAAGCACGGGCAATGGGGGCGGTGCCCTCTGGTCTCAAGGTTAACCGACGATCGCCCTTGTCAGTAAAAGTGTACATTTCTTTCTCTACAATATCGGTCGAGGTGCCAATTCCACGCTCAAACAAATCGGTCATTTCAAAGATAGGGGTGCGAATTTCTTGATAGTTATACAGGTCAAAAAGGCTCCGCGAGGCACTTTCAATGTGGTGCCAATAAGCCATTTCTTCCGGCAAGATATCTTTGGTTCCTCTAGAGACGGTGTATTTCATTTTGAGTGTGGGAAGTATAGCAAGGTTCCGAAATCTGTCCAAGATGGAAGCTGTTATTTCCTGTAATGAGCCAATAAAAAAATTATTCGGCTCATAAAAATGTTTATTTTGAGCCGAATGAGGGGTATAATCGGCTCATGACCTATAATTGGCAGTTTCCTGAATGGCCTCACTTTATCTACAGCAGCACTTTGTTTCAGCCTAGTTTGATTGCTTTGGCCGAAAAAACAGGGCGTATGAGTGGCTGGTACGACGGATTTTCCGAAGATAATCGAGAGAATGCCATGATTCAGATTATGGTAGAAGAAGCGATCAAAACTTCTGAAATAGAAGGGGAGTATCTCCATCGGAAAGAGGTAAGGTCTTCCATTCGAAACCACTTGGGGCTCAACGTGCCCCCAGAGAAAATCTCAGACAGACGTGCTACTGGAGTAGCGAGCCTGATGGTTGAAAATAGAACCCATTTTTTCGATCCGTTAACCGAGGCTGACTTGTTTCGGTGGCATGACCTGCTGTTGGGTGGGCAGAAACACTACCCCCCCCTGAAGGTAGGGGCGTGGCGTACTCATGAAGACCCCATGCAAGTTGTATCTGGACCCATTGGAAAGTGGAAAGTTCATTTTGAAGCCCCTCCTTCGAGCCAGGTTCCTTTTGAAATGCAACGGTTTATTCAATGGTTTAATGATACCGTACCTAAAACCTCAGAAGAGAGGGCGATTGCACCTATCCGCGCGGCGGTAGCCCATGTCTATTTTGAAAGCATCCATCCTTTCGAAGATGGAAATGGTCGAATTGGGCGTGCACTCTCAGAAAAAGCGCTTTCACAGGGGCTAGGGTACCCCCCCCTTTTGAGTCTTTCTTTTGCAATAGAATTGGCTAGAAAAAAGTACTACGACACACTCAAAATGGCACAGCGGTCGCTTGAGATTAATGACTGGATTGGGTATTTTTTACAAACACTCCTAGAAGCTCAAATAGAGGCTGAAAAGCACGTCTATTTTAGTCTTCAAAAGGCAAAATTATTTGGTCGCATTTCAGAAGATGTGAACCCGCGTCAGCTCAAAGTACTACAGTATTTGCTCAAAGAAGGGCCCCATCACCTCAAAAAAATTAATGCCTCAAAATATGCAGCCCTCACCAAAATTTCAAAAGCAACTGCCACCCGAGATTTACAGCATTTGATCCATATTCAAGCTTTAAAGAAAGAGGAAGGTGGAGGAAGAAATACCCGATATAGCGTA
Source organism: bacterium (assembly GCA_023249195.1). Taxonomy (GTDB): domain Bacteria; phylum Margulisbacteria; class Marinamargulisbacteria; order SXXA01; family JAHFDB01; genus JAHFDB01. Next base: position 19,004 of record JAHFDB010000022.1, read on the forward strand.
CATCTAAGTACCCATAACGGAACGGAAGATTATTGAACCCAATCCATTCAAATCTTTTTTAGTTTAATTTTTGAGGAAAAAGTGTATAATTTGGCTTTGTAGAGAAGGAGAATGCCATGCTTATTGAATTTAGCGTTTCCAATTTTAGATCAATCAAAACGAAACAGACCTTTTCAATGGCGGCCGAAAAGCCCCATAAAGAAGTGAGATGTGTCTTAGATACCGGATTTAAAGCTGCTCCAAGTGTTTTGGAATGTGCTGCAATCTACGGACCCAATGGGTCTGGGAAATCTAATGTAATTTTGGCCGTGGAATTTTTCCAAGAGTTCGTAATTACTTCGAGTAGAGAGAGAGAGCCTGGTCAACCTATCTCAGTCATTCCATTTTTATTTTCTAAAGACGATAAATCTCAACCATCAGAGTTTGAAATTGTTTTTGTTCATAAAGAGTATCTATTTCAATATGGATTTATCCTTGATAAGGAAATGATTCATAAGGAATGGCTTTATGCAACTCCTCAAACGAGTGCCCGGCAGAGCGCTCAGACATGGCTGTTACGAGATAGATTAAAATCAAAAAAAGAATGGGTTATTCGTAAAGAATTAAAGGGTGAAAAGGAAGTTTGGAAAGAATCAACCCGAGATGAAGCTTTGTTTTTATCAACGGCAGTACATCTTAATTCTCAAGACTTTGGTATTCCATTTGAATGGATACGCAAAAAACTAATCACTATGGGCGGTCAATATCGATTATCACCCGACTATACAGAATCTAAAGTTCGATCTGAAAATGAAGATAAAGCTAAAATAGTTTCTTTTATGAAAAGATTTGATGTTTCGTTCGAGGATATTCATATAGATCAAAATTCAAAACTTTTTTCCAAATATACTTTTATTGAAAATCAAGAGTATTTGCTGCCTTTTGAAGAAGAGTCAGAAGGGACAAAATTGTTGTTTGCCTTTTCTGGACCTATTTTGAGCATTTTAGAGAATGGAGGCATTTTTATCGTTGATGAGCTAGAAAGATCTTTGCACCCCCTTGCTTTTCAAGGCATCGTTGACCTGTTTCAGGATCGTCACTTCAACAAAAACAATGCACAATTGATTTTTACATCGCACAATACAACTATCATGAATATGATGGATAGGGACCAAATTTGGTTGATAGATAAATCCGAAATGAGGGCATCGGAACTTGTTTCTGTAGCAGATTTTAAGGGGCGTCCGGATGAGGTTGTAGAAAAACGATATTTAACCGGAAGATATGCCGCTTTACCTAGAATAAAGGATTTTATTTGATGCAAAGTCGGAATAATTTTCAGCGTAAAAGTTCGAACCGCCGACAACAGAGAGACCGCATACTTATTGTCTGTGAAGATGGCAAAAATTCGGTAGGGTATTTGGATGCTCTATGTTCAGATTGGAGATTAACTGCTGCCGAGGTTGAAGTAAATCCTTCAGATGGGAGTGCACCCATTACAGTATTTAAATATGCAAAGAAAAAAATGGAATTGAGTTTAAAAGATGAGCCTAGTAACTCTTATGATTGGGTTTATTGTGTTTTTGATAAGGATGATCATCCTAGCTACAATGAGACACTTTTAAAAATCAAAAAAGAGACATATATGGAGGCAATTACGTGCGTCCCTTCTTTTGAGTTTTGGCTACTGATCCATTTTGAGGAAACAACCAGACCAATGGATAATAGGGATCTCATAAAAATGATCAAAAAACATATCCCTAAATTTGACAAAGACAAAGTTTCTTATTCGGATTTATATACAAACTATCTTAGGGAACGTACTGATATTGCAATTAAAAATTCGGAAATAATCTTAAGACAAGTATCCTCTACAGATACAGATAATCCTTCAACAAAAATGCACATACTTGTGGAAAGGCTCAAAAAAGAAAGTAGAAAATAATGTAAATTTATTCAAAGCTTGAGCCTAATCTAAAAAATATGTTACCTTAAATACACTTCTCTAAAAATATAAATAGTACAAAGGAAATTCCCATGTTCAAAATGTACAACACCGTTCGCATGTACGATACCGATGCCGCTGGCATTCTCTATTTTGGTGCCCAATTTCGCTTCGCCCATGATGCTTTTGAAGCCTTAATGGCCATTGAAGGGTTTACCTTTCAACAACTCTTCGAGCAAGAGCCTTTTATCTTTGTGATTGTGCATGCCGAATCTGACTACAAATACACTTTGCACGTTGGGGATGTGATCGAGGCTGAAACCGAAGTTGCAAACATTGGGGCTACCTCCTTTGCTATTTCTTATCGCTTTTTTAAAGAAACCTTAGAAGGGCGTGTTTTGGCGGGAACCTCAAAAACTGTACACGTGTGTATCGACAAAGAAACCCGTACCAAGCGTCTTTTAGACCCACGCTATGTGGCTATGTTGGCAAAGCATCATTACGGAGACTAAAGCTTACACTTCGGCCTGCTCCTGGGTTTTGTTTGAGAATTCCTTTTTCTTCAAGATCAGTGATCTCTCTATAAGCAGTGGCTCTACTGGCTTTGGTCATGCCTACATATTTTCTTGTTGTGAGTCGGCCTTCAAAGGTGTGATCGAGCAATCTATTAATCACTTTACGTTGACGATCAGAGAGTGGGACTTCTCGATGTTGATTCCAAAAAATAGATTTCTGAATGATCTGCTCAAGAGAGACCTCTGCGTTTGTTAAGGCAGATTCAAAGCATGATAAAAACCATTCTAGCCATTCCGTGATATCGCCCTTATTTTTTTGTGTCTGTTCTAAAATGAGATAGTAGCGGTTTCTTTCCTGCATAATTTGAGACGAAAGACTATAGAAACGGGTTTTTATTTTTTCATCTTGAGCCAGAGCTTGCTCTGTGATAATTCTGGATATTCGGCCATTTCCATCTTCAAAGGGGTGAATGCTGACAAACCATAGATGCGCTATTGCAGCTCGAATCAGCCCATGCTCTGTGTCTAAACTCTTTCTGAACCAGTCTAAAAATATCTGTATTTCGGCAGAAATTCGTGTTGATGGAGGCGCTTCATAATGAACTTTTTCTTTTCCGATTGGGCCCGAAATGATTTGCATAGGAGAGTCGCCTCTCCATTTTCCAACTCTTATTTTTGTTAGGCCAGAATACCCTGTAGGAAATAAGGAAGCTTGCCAGCCTTGCATACGTTGGACCGTTAGGGGTTTCGTAGAATAGCGCGTTGCATCTAATAAACTTGCTACCAATCCTTCAATATGGCGTTCTGATTTTGCGACACCACCGTATGGCAATCCTAGCTGGAGAGCCACAGAGGAGCGTACGGAGTCTATATTTAATTTTTCGCCTTCTATGGCCGAGGTTTTAAATGTTTCCTCAACAAGAATTTGTGCTTGCAACTCTAGATTGCTGAAGAGTCCCAAATCCTTGACTCGCCTCAGGAAAGTGGCTTGCGTTTGACGTGCTTTGTTGAGTAAAGGAAGAATGTTTTGAGTATCCCAAGTGAAATTTGGCCAAGTATCTTGTTCCCAAATATAATGTTTCATGAAGCGATTAGGATATCATAATCGCTTCAAATTATGAAGCGATTAAACGATACTCAGCTGTCCTATGAGATCATACCCTTGAACCCCCGTAAGGCGAAGGGGATAAAACTGGCCAACAGTGAGCCCTATGTCAGAGTCTAACAAAATCACACTGTCTACATCCGGGGCTTCTCTGTAAGACCTGGCCACGCCATTGCCTTCGTAAATCGCTTCTAGCTCAGTTCCAATAAGGGCCTTATGTTTAGCCTGAACATACTCAAATTGTTGGTCCATCACACGCTTAATACGAGACCGAATGGTTTCGGCATCCACTTTTCCTTCCATCTTGGCTGAACGGGTTTCTTTTTCTTCGCTATAGGCAAAACAGCCAATGTGATCGAAAGGAAATGCTTTAAGGAAATCTAAAAGTTCTTGAAATTCAACTTCTGTTTCCCCTGGAAACCCAATAATCAACGAAGTACGAAGTGATAAATGGGGAATCGCCTTGCGAAGTTCGGTTAATATACTGCGTAAATGGGCTTGGTCGTGGGCCCTGTTCATGGCTTTTAAAAGGGCACTGTTCACGTGCTGAATGGGCATGTCTAAATAAGGCGCAATGTTGGGTGTAGACGCCAAAACATCGATTAAATCTTGGTTTACTCGCGAGGGGAAAATGTACATGGGGCGGATCCATTTGACGGGCAAATGTGCCATGGCTTTGAGTAACACATGAAACGATGGTTTTCCGTAAAGGTCTTCACCCCAGCAGGTGGTGTCTTCGGCGATGAGCAACAGTTCTTGTGCCCCAAAGGAGATCTGTTTTTCGGCTTCTGTCAAAATCGCTTCAATGGTTTTGCTGGTATGTTTGCCTCGAATTTTAGGAATAGTACAAAACGAGCACCAGTTGTCACAGCCTTCAGAAATTTTAATATAGGCAAAGTGCGAAGGCGTGAGCTTGGTATATTTAACGGGTTGATTGGGCTGAAATTTGCGTTTAAACACCAGTTGGCTAAGTTTTTGCTGGACCTGGTCTTCTTGTTTGGTTGTGAGCCATAAATCCACTTCAGGATATTTAGCGGCTAAATCTGCACTTTTATAGCGACTGGGATAACACCCCGCTACTACGACATATTTGAGTTTTCCAGCCTGTTTTTTAGCCAATAAATCGGCAATGTTACGCTCGGTTTCTTCTACGGCCGATTGAATAAACGAACAGGTGTTTAGAATAGTGATTTTCTCTTTACTGCCCTCAGCGACAAGTCCAAACCCCCCATTTTGAAGAGATTCTACCATTTTTTCGGTATCTACCAGAGTGCGGGCGCAGCCCAACGAGACAATACTAAATGGAACTTTTTCGGAAATCATAAGATCATCACTATAACAAAAATAGCGAGTTTAGTAATATAAAAAATTATGATCCCAAATCCGTTGTTCACTTTTTCAAAAAATGCACACACCTATGATCGATATTCTATGATCCAACAAGAGGTGTTTGCGCGTCTCTGTAGCAAAATACCGCTTCGGGTAACGGACTATAAAACACTCTTAGATGTCGGCTGTGGTACGGGAGTGCACGCACAAACATTGTTTGAAAAATATCCAGAGATTTCTTATACGGGTCTTGATTTCTCAGAATCTATGATTGCTATTGCCAAACAAAACCATGCGCGTGGGACTTTCTTAGTGGGGGATGTGGCTACTTTCTTATCGAGCACGTCTTTTGATCTTGTCTTATCAAATGCAACTTTGCAGTGGGTGCCTCACTTGAGCCAGGTTTTGTCTCATATGAAAACGATGATTTCTCCTGCCGGACATATCGCCATTAGCATGTTTGGCCCTCAAACGTTTATGGAGTTACAAGGAATTTTGAATCAGATTTTGGGGCGTCCCAAAATGCTGGCGTCATCGAGATTTCTTTCTTCTCAAGAGGTTTTTTCACTAGGAACGGCACTGTTTCCGCATGCTCAATGTGAGCAACATCTCATTCGAAAAGTATATCCTAACCTTATTTCTTTGTTGCGCCATATTAAATATACAGGCACCAATCCCACGACGGGTACATGGGGATTATGGACTCCACGGCTTATTCGAGAAATCGAACGTGCCTATCTTACGACCTATCGCCATATTGTAGCCAGTTATCATGTGTTTTATTTGGTTCAATAAAGGGTATATGTCTTAGTATGTCAGCACACATACTTAAACAAGCCTATCATAAAGCCAAAACTACCCTTCAGGATCGCTATGCCAGAAATGGGATCTTTGCGGGTAAAAGTCATTTTTCTGATGTGTGGCTTAGAGATAGTTGTTACGCGTCTTTGGGAAGTTTATCTTTGGGGGATACGGATATTGTTAAAACCAACCTCACGACAATGTTGACGTTTATGAGTGAGCAAGGTCAAATTCCCCTTCGGGTAGGCCAAAAACACATGCTTCTCAAGTTTATGGGCTTCGATGCAAATGTACCTGAAGCACGATTTACCGAGGATAAAGGGGTGTCGACGCCTACCGATAGCAATTCGCTTTTTTTGTGGGTATTTGAGCGCTATGTTCGTGTTTCCAAGGACCACGAATTTGCCTTTGAGTGCATCGATAAACTGAAGCTTATCGCAGACTGGAACTTTACCCAAGATATCAATAGTGATTTTCTTATTGAGGAAGGTCATTTTGCGGGGTGGGCGGATAGTCTCAAAAAAAACGGTACGGTTCTATATACCAACGTCTTACATTTTCATGCGATGAGAAGCGTTTCAAAACTTTATGACCTGGTAGGCCAGCCAACCCAAGCTCAGCACTATGCACATTTGGCGGAGTGTATTCAAGAGAACATAAATAAGAAATTTTGGAATGGTCGCTATTTCGGTGATTGGATCACTCTAAAGGGCGAGAAATATGATTACTTTTCTACAGATGGGAATGTGTTGGCCATTATTTTGGGTCTTGCCACCCATGATCAAGCCCATTCGATTCAAAGGATGATTTCAGAATTTAAGATGGACGAGGGTTTTAGCACCCATAGCAATCATCCTAAATACCCTTTAAAGCATATCTATAGCCTCTTTGTACCTCTCCAGATGCACGATTACCACAATGGCCTAGAATGGCTTTGGATAGGGTGTGCCGATGCTGTTTCGAAGCATAGTATAGGGCTTCACGATGAGGCGAAGGCCCTTTTGACCCGTATTGCTCATAAAATTGTCGAGCATGATGGGGTTTATGAGGTGTACCATAAGGGGGCTCCGGTTAAACGGTTTTTTTACAAAAGCGAGCAGTGGTTTGCCTGGTCTTCAGGGCTGTTTGTTTGGGCGTGTCACGAGCTTGGTATGGGGGGCTAAGCTTTGCCTGAAACCTCTTTGTAAAAGGCCACTAGCTGTTTGATATGGGCATTTAATTCGTACTTAGACGCCAAGGTGTCTGATTCTTTTTGCCAGAGGGCATAAAATTCCGGATCTGTGTACAGTTTCTCTACGATGTTGGTAAAATCAGAGGCTGTTTTCCCCTTTAAATAATGGGTAAATAGCGAGCCTGGATATTCGATATTGTCGCGTAATAACAGGGGTAATTTTACCGCGCTTGCTTCAATGGTTGCAAAGGCAAAATTTTCTGGGTACGGGGGCATAAAAAACACGTCTGACATGGCGTAACATCCAGGCATGTCTGAAAACTCGGCAATGCCGGTAAAGAGTACATTCGAAGGGGCATTTTCTACAGCCTTGGTCAGGGTATCAAAATCAGCGGTAAGCCTGCCAAAAGGCCGTCCACCTACCCATATAAATCTGACCTTGGGCACATTTCGGGCGGTTTCGAGAAAATCATAAATGCCTTTTCTCGGCTGTACTTGGCCCACACATGTGACGACAAATTCGTCCTGCCGAATGCCATATTTTTCTCTGAAGTGTTTTCTAAGCTCAGGGTTCGCCATAAACTTCTTGCGATCGACACTGTTACACAACACCCGAATATCTGAGTGGACATGAATTTTTTGTAATTCTTCTTTTACTACAGGAGAAACGGCAATCACCAATTTGGCCCGGCTAAAGGCGAGTTTTAAATACCATCTGGCAACGGGTTTCCACCATTCGCTTAGAATAAGGCTGCCAATGAAAGAGTCGGGTACAACGTGGGCAGAAACAATCAGTTTGTGGCGATATTTGAAAGATTTTAAAATATAATCGAGTCCAATGGAATGTGCGTGGACAATGTCGCAATCGTCCCAATTACTATTTACAGACAAGGTAATGTCGGGCTGTTTTTTAAGGGCATCGACGGTTTCAAGGAAAGCCGTATAAACCCCATTGGCCTTCCCAATAAACTTTTCAGCGATAACATTGACTTTGATCACGATCTACACAGCTTATCACGGCGTGTCGTGTCTCTGGAAGTGTGCGCCTCACATAGGGTGTAATGGGTCAGCGAAGGGTTTAAGCGTCTAAAATAGACTTAATATGTGCGAGTGCTAAGCCCGTTGGCCCATTACGTCTGAATAAAATAAATATATTTACAATGTAGGGCGATAAATGTAGTATGTTTCCAAAAGCTACAGGTCTATCCTCCTTTCACGGTGTACCACTATAACTGGTTCCAAACCGGTAGAAGGGGGGTGATACAGGATGAAAACAAACCTACTCATAAAAATAGCCAAGATTCTCATCTTGGCTATTCAGTTAGCCCTAATCCTGATTTCGAGACCGGGTTAGGCCAATTCAGGCAGTTTCGTAGCTTCTGTCTGAACACTTTACACTTAGAAGTGTAAAGCCCATGCTCAAGACTTGTCAAATTTTTTGTGTAAAACCTATGAGGGGGTGGGTAAAAATGGCTACTCGGATGCTGTTTTTATGGCAGGAAACACCAAGAAAAACACAGTCCCCTCGCCAAGCACCGAGCGGACTCTTACCTCTCCCTCGTGTGCCTCCATAATACGCTTTACAAAATGCAAGCCCATGCCGGCATTGACCGACAACACCCGTCCCTGTGTTTTTCCAAAGCTCGTCAAAGGCTCAAAAATGCTATCCATTCGGTCTGGATCAATCCCCGTCCCAGAATCTTTCACCTCGATGACTACTTTGTCTCCGGCTTCTTCCTTTTTCAGGTAGGTTTTGACCTCGATGGTGCCACTGGGGGTATGCTCAAGGGCATTCACCAACAGATTTAAAAGCGCCTGCCCCACATAGGCGACATTGGCTCGGATGACGGGTAAGGTATCGCTTAAATGAGAGGTGATTTTTATGCCCTTCATCACCCCTTCATCGCCGACAAGCCTGACCATTTGAGCCACCAATTTTTAAGAGAGATCCAGCATATCTACTTTGCCAAAATAATTTATTGTTTTGGTATTGGTGAGTTTGCTAATTTTTTTGAGCACTTTGTTCATTTTCTGACTTGCCTGATAAATGGCCCCCACAGTTTTCTTAAGGGGATGATCTAAGGACTCTTTTTCGAGAGATTGAGCTCCCATTAAGACGGCACACAGTGGTGAATTTAATTCATGGTTGAGTGATGCAATGGTTTTTTGGACACCTGCTAGTTCTGCAGCTTTGAGTCTTATATTTTCCTTCTCTTTGATTAATTTTAGTTGTATTTTTTGAGAAATTTGGAGTTTTGTGTAGGTGGCATTAAGTTCGGCATGAGAGGCTTGGAGGTGCGTGTGGGCTATAACTAAATTCTGAGTGGAGCGCTGATTTGCAAAGTAATAAAAACAAATACAGCCCACAATAAGAAAAAAAGTCATTGTTGTAATTGTAGTAAAAACAAAATACAGAGAACTTGGATCAAGCTGTTCTTTCTGAAATAAGGAGTAGTGAGTCAACTCTAAAAGATAGAAACAAACCAATGGAAAAAAAAGCCCAAATAGAAGACTGGATTTTTGTTTGGGTTCAAAGAGAACCAGTGAGACGGCCGTTAATCCAAAATACACCCATTGTATCCCAGATTCTTTACCAAGAACGGATGCATAGAAAAATACGGAAGTCGCGGTGCATAGAATCAAACCTAAATTTGAAAATGTATAATGGCCCTTCTTATTGAGAACCCGTCTTCAAGGACGAAGTGCAACATGAGGGTTTGAAAAACCCGATACAGGCTATCGGGAACTGAAATGAAGTCATCGGTCCAGAACGGCGAAGCCGCCCCTGAAAGGGGTCGAAGATTC
>JAHFDB010000023.1:0-15638 GCA_023249195.1 bacterium
TTTTTTTGCCGCTGGTAGCCATTTTTGTAATTTTGGTGTTCAGACGCACTTCTTTGAAGTGGGTTTGGGCATATTTCACGACGGGTCTGGCAAGGTCGGGGTCGGCTCCGGCCAGAAGGGTGGCGTTGGCTTCTACCATGACTACCTGAGACCCTAGGCTGGCATAAACAGTGCCAAGCTCCATGCCGATATACCCCCCCCCTACAACTAAAAGAGTGTCTGGAATTTCTTCAAGTTCTAAGGCTTCTGTGGATGTCATAATACGTTTGTTTCCCAGATCAAAGGTGCTGGGAAGTGCAGGTTTAGAACCCACTGCAATCACGGCTTTTTTGAAGGAAATAAAGGTTTGACCTTCTTCTGTTTCAACACGCAGAAGGTTTGAGTTTTCAAAATAGCCTCGCCCAATCATCACCTCTATCTTGCGTTGTTTGGCCAGGGCGCGGATGCCGCCTGCCAGTTTGGTGATGATTCCATTTTTCCAAGAACGGAGTTTATCTAGGTCGACGAGAGGCGGCGAGAAGGTGATTCCGAATTCAGATGCTTGGGTTGCTTGGGCAAGGATGCCACTGGCATGCAGAAGGGCTTTAGAGGGAATGCAGCCCCGGTTGAGACAGACTCCGCCTAGAGACATATCTTTTTCTACTAAAATGACTTTTTGTCCTAAATCGGCAGCGTGGAAGGCTGCCGCATATCCGCCTGGGCCTGCTCCGACTACAACAATATCAGTTTGAATGGGGTTCATGGTTTTTCTCCTATAAGCTCACAGAGGGTTTTTCAAGGTGGGCGACCAGTTCTCGGGTAAATCGGGCTCCGTCAGCACCGTCAATGATGCGGTGGTCGTAGGAAATGCCGATGGGGAGAATCATTCTGGGTTCAATTTTCTTATTGATTACCACAGGTTCAAGCCGGCCCGCAGACAGAGCCATAATGGCCACTTCTGGAGTGTTGATAATGGGGGTGAAATGAGAAACTCCGAGACCCCCTAAATTAGAAATGGTGAAAGTGCCTCCTTGAAGATCTTCAAGGCCAATTTGACGTTTTCTGGCTTTGTCCGCAAGGATATTGAGTTCTTCGGAAAGGGTCACAATGTCTTTTTTGTCGACGTCTTTAATGACAGGAACAATAAGGCCGTTATCGGTGTCTACAGCGACCCCTATGTGATAGTAATTTTTATAGATCATGTCTCCGTTGGCTTCGTCGAAGCTGGCATTGAAAAGGGGGAATTTTTTGAGTGCTTCTACGGCTGCTTTAAGCGCAAACACCGTTACGGTCAGTTTGATGCCCTTTTTTTCTAGTTTTTGGTTGAATGCTTTCCTGAGTTCCATCAGTTCGGTAATGTCCGCGGTGTCAAATTGGGTGACGTGAGGCACTGTGGTCCACGAGGAGGTCATTTTTTGGCCAATTTTCTTACGAAGAGACGAGATCGGTTTTTTTGAAATATCTCCCCATTTTGAGAAATCGATGGTTGGTTTGGGTTCTGCTTGGGCCAAGACGGGTATGTGTCCGGGTTGTGTGTGTATCCCTTCTTGGAAAACTTTGTACTGCAGCATCTCGATATAGGCTTTGACATCTGCGAGGGTGATGCGACCGCCGGGTTCGGTTCCTTGTACTCGGGTGAGGTCAATGCCTAACTCGCGTGCAATTTTGCGAATGGAGGGCGGGGCTGGGGGTTCTTGCCCAGATGCAGAGGTGTAGATGTATCCAGAAGCTTATTGTGGGCCTACAGAAGCAGCTGGGGTGGGTTGAGGGGGAGTAACGGCTGAGGGGGGTGCACTTGGCTGCTGAGAGGGCGTTGAGGGCCCTCCTGAGAGGGATAAGACCGGAGTGCCTGCACTGACGGTGTCCCCTTCTTTTATGAGAATTTTTTCAACAATACCCGCTTCAGAAGCAGGAATGGGAGCTGTAGCCTTGTCGGTTTCTAGTTCTAAAATAGTTTGATTTTTGTCTATTTTGTCGCCTGGTTTGACTAAAATTGACAATACGGTGGCCGAGTTGATGCCGTCGCCTAGATTGGGGAGTGTGATAATCATGACAAGTGAGGCCCTTTCTTTTCGGGGTCGATATTGAGCTCTTTTATGGCTTTTTCTACTTTATTAGAGTCGTAAAGTCCCTTAAGACTGAGCTTGTATAAGCACGCTACTACGGTGCTTTCGGCATCGACTTCAAAAAAGCGTCTTAAATTTTCTCGGGTTTCGCTGCGCCCAAAACCGTCTGTTCCAAGACTGAAAAGACCATCGGGAACCCAAGGGTTGATTTGGTCTGAAATGATTTTCATGTTGTCTGAAACGGCAATAAAAGTGCCGAATTCTGAGCTGAGAATGTTTTCTAAATAAGATTTTTGAGGGGTTTGAGTGGGATGAAGCATGTTCCATCTTTGGGCTTTGAGGGCATCGGTTCTCAATTGTTTATAATTGGTAGCGCCCCAAACATCGGCTGAAATACCATAGGTATCTGCCAAAATGGCTTGGGCCTTGAGGGCTTCCCGGATAATCGTGCCGCTGCCAAAAATATGAATTTTTTGAGCTTTATTCTTGGCTGTGGTTTTAGGGCCTTCTTTAAATTTATAGAGGCCTTTTAAAATACCTTCTTCGGCCCCCTTGGGCATTTCTGGCATGATATAATTTTCGTTGCCTAAAGTGAGGTAGTAGAAAATGTTTTCTTTGTCTTGATACATGCGCTTGAGTCCATCTTGAACAATCACGGCAATTTCGTATCTGAAAGAAGTGTCGTAAGTAATGCAGTTGGGGATGGTGCTAGCCAATAGGTGGCTGTGACCATCTTGGTGTTGAAGGCCTTCTCCGTTGAGAGTGGTACGACCGGCGGTGCCCCCTAATAAAAAACCCTTGGCTTGAATATCACCCGCGAGCCACATCAGGTCGCCCACACGTTGGAATCCAAACATTGAGTAATAAATATAGAACGGAATCATGGGAAGCCCGTGGGTGGAATAGGCGGTGCCCGCTGCAATAAACGAGCTCATGGCTCCGGTTTCATTGATGCCTTCTTCTAGAAGTTGTCCATCGGTGGTTTCTTTGTAATAAAGCAGCGATTCGCTATCGACAGGCTCGTAAAGTTGGCCTTTAGGGGAATAAATGCCAATTTGTCTAAAAAGGGATTCCATCCCGAAGGTGCGTCCTTCGTCAGGGATAATCGGGACGACATATTTGTTGAGTTCGGGATGTCGTAAAAGTTTGCTCATAATGCGTACAAAAGCCATGGTAGTGGACATGTCGTTTTCGCCAGACTCTTTAAGAAACTCAGCAAAATAGTCTAGCCCAGGCATTTCAGGCGAGGTGAACTCGGTTTTTCTTTCCGGTAAAAAGCCCCCTAATTTTTGGCGTTGTTCTAAAATATAGTGACTTTCTGGGCTGTTTTTTTTAGGGGCATAGAAAGGGGTTTCGACCACATCGTCATCTTCGATAGGAATGTTGAAACGGGCTCTAAATTCCCGCAGTTCTTTTTCGTTGAGTTTTTTCTGTTGGTGAGAGATGTTTTTTCCTTCTCCAGCTTCGCCCATGCCATAGCCTTTGACGGTTTTGGCTAAAATGACGGTGGGTTGTCCGGTGTGTTCGGTGGCGGCTTTATAAGCGGCATAGACTTTTTTAGGGTCATGTCCCCCTCGTAGGAGGCTGTGGAGTTGTTTGTCGGTGAGGTGATTAACGGCTTCAAGTAATTCGGGATATTTGCCAAAAAAATGTTTACGCATATAGCTGCCGGGCTCGACAATATATTTTTGGTATTCGCCATCAACAACCTCGCCCATGCGTTGAATAAGTAAGTCTCGAACAGGTGAGTTGAGAAGCTCGTCCCAGTTAGATCCCCACACGACCTTAATCACATTCCAGCCTGCGCCTCGGAAGACCCCTTCTAAATCTTGAATAATTTTACCGTTGCCTCGAACGGGGCCGTCGAGTCTTTGTAAATTGCAGTTGACCACAAAAATAAGGTTATCCATGCCTTCACGGCCCGCTAACGACAAAGCCCCTAGCGTTTCGGGTTCATCGCTTTCGCCATCCCCAATAAAACACCAGACTTTAGGGTCGTGTTGAATGAAATTTCGGGCTTTTAAATACCGGTTAAATCGTGCTTGATAAATGGCCATCACGGGCCCTAGCCCCATTGAAACGGTAGGGAATTGCCAATAGTGAGGCATTAAATAGGGGTGAGGATAGCTTGAAAGCCCTCCGTTCTCGCTAAGTTCTTGTCTGAAATTGTGGAGGTGCTCTTCGGTGAGGCGGCCTTCTAAGAACGAACGCGAATAATTTCCGGGGGACCCATGGCCTTGGAAGTAAATTTGATCGGCGAAGTGGGCGCCTTGGTTGCCCTTGAAAAAATGGTTGAATCCAACTTCGTAGAGCATAGCGCTAGAGGCGTAGGTTGAAATGTGCCCGCCCAAGCCGTCATGCTCACGGTTGGCTTTGACGACCATCGACATGGCGTTCCAACGTAAAATGTTTTCAATGCGTTGTTCGAGTGGGATATCGCCTGGATAGGGAGGTTCTTGTTCGGGGGAAATAGTGTTGAGATAGGGTGTGCGGAGTGAGTCTGTGGGGGAGGCGCCTGCGTGTTTGACGCGTTTGGCCAAAGTATCGAGTAAGGCAACCGCATGATCGGTGCCTTTGTATTTTAAGACATATTCAAGAGAGTCGAGGCATCGTTGTGTTTCGAGGTCTTCCACTATTTCGTGTTCAAAAGGCGGTGCTTGTTCCAATGGCGTTAAGGTCTCCTGTTGTGTCTTTTTTGCGTTTCAATATTCTACTAGGTATGGGGCGAGTCTCCAAGTCCCATGAAAAGCAGTCTCAAGAAACACAGGGTTTGAAAGTGGCGTATTTTTGAAATTTTTTTCGATTTTTTTTCGATAACTCATTAGATTTTTTTTTGATTGTGAAAGGAGAATCCCTTGAAATATAAATTGATTAGTAGTCCGAAGAGACCCTCTGATCCTCTTTGCCCAGATCCCAAGAAACGGAAAATAGATTTTTCTTCATCACTTGTCCGCCCTCGTCAATATAAAGGGTATCGCTTTATTTTGGATACATGGGAAACGGGAGCGCAGTGTGTTTTGCTGAATTATGCAACGGGGACAGGAAAAACAGTGATAGGGCTTACTGTAGCTGCAGAGAGGATGCGTAGTACGCCCTTCCAGGAAGGAAAGACACAGGTTTCTGTTTTTACATCGCCTTGTTGTGAAATTTTGGAACAAGCCGCTCGTGATTGTGTTGTTCACACAGACGCCATGACTGTGGTACTTGAAGGGTATAGTTTGTACCTTGTAACACAAGGTAAATTGGAATTTTCTAAAATTAATTTTTCAGACGATGGACGTTTATATGGACATGTTCGAAATCAAAAGATCACGTATGATACGGAGGTTCCACAAAGAATAATGCTGTTTGTTGCCCATAAGAGTATAGGTAAAGTGGTGGATTTACTTTGGATGAGAAACCTTCCTCGTAATGTTTTGGTGGTGGATGAAGGTCATCACGCTCACAATGGGACTGCTTTTGGTAAAGATGTGGATGGGCGGATAAAGCCTCTATTTGCAAAGACACTATATATGAGCGCAACAGCGATTCCTTCTTTTTCCTATCCTACAATTTCTTATCCATTTCCAGAAGCAATGCGAGAGGCTGCGATCCCATCGATTTCTCGTTCGAATATTCATATTGAAGTAACCGATCAGACAGGGGTTCCAAATTGGAACCAAATGATGAAACAGATAGTTAACCGTGAACCAGATAAGAACCATCGTATTCTTATTTTTGGGGGAGATTCTTCAAGTTGTAAAGATATTTCTGCTGCTTTTAATTTATTTTTACCCGGTGGTGTCTATCGTGCGCTTTCAACAGAGGCTGTCGCGGTCAGACAAGAGTATCGGGCAAAAATTTCAGATCCCAGCGTACGTCACTTGGTTCTAGTAACAGAAGGAATGTTTGGAGAAGGCTATAATATGCCTGAAATAACCCATGTTATTTTTGTTGTGGGTCCAAAAAATCCTACTTTAAAGCAATCTCGTATTGAGGGCCAAGACTTCAATGTTATTACAGCGCAAAGAATCGGGCGCCTGTTTAGGTCAAATCCGGATACTAGGTTTGCTCGAAAAGAGATTACCTTTGTATCTGTTAACTCTGAAAAGTCTTCCTCGCTGAGCAGATTGAGAGATGTCCCTGGACATTTAGACGTAGCAATTCAGAACTATTTTAAATTTCATTTTAGATAGAAAGCTAGGGCTAACTGGGCGTTTCTTTAGTTCAATAGAATACCTGGTACGCCCTTTTTTTGTGCATGTGTTAAAATTGCGGCTTACTTGTCATTTTTAGGAGGTGTATGGAATGTCAGAACCAATTTGTATAGGTGTTTTAGGTTTAGGGAATGTAGGGGCTGGGGTTTTAGAGGTTTTAGATCGAAATGCAGATGTGTTGACTCAACGGACAGGTAAAAGATTGGTCGTGAAAACGGTTTTGGTTCATGACCTTCATAAAAAACGCTCTGTTTCTTTAGGTTCGGCAACTTTAACGGTAAATGCCGAGGATATTTTAAACGACCCGGATATTCGCATTGTGGTGGAAGTGATGGGGGGTGAACAGCCTGCTTATGACTATATTTGTGCCGCCCTGAGAGCAGGGAAATATGTGGTGACAGCCAATAAAGAAGTGGTGTCAAAGCATAAAAAAACCTTTTTTGAACTGGCGAGAAAGCATCATACCGATATTTATTTCGAGGCTTCTGTGGGGGGGGGGATTCCCATTATACGTTCGTTAAAAGTGGGATACGCGGCGAACCAAGTGAAAGCGTTTTATGGTATTTTGAATGGAACTACCAACTATATTTTGACTCAAATTTCAGAGAAAAATCAGTCTTTTGAAGTGGCTTTAAAAACGGCTCAGGAATTGGGCTTTGCCGAGGCCGATCCGACGATGGATGTGTCGGGGTTAGACACGGCGTATAAATTGTCAATTTTGGCAGCCGTAGCCTTGAAATCTGAGGTACAGGTGTCTGATATTTCTTATGAGGGGATTGAGAAAGTAACCCTGCACGACATTCGGCATGCCCGGGAAATGGGATATGCGATTAAGCTGTTGGCTATTGGTCAACAAACGGGGCGAGGGGGTATTTCATTGAGGGTGCATCCGACGATGATTCCTTTGAGTCATCCGTTGGCCCATGTTCGAAATGAATTAAATGCCCTATTTATGGTGGGTGATATGGTGGGTGAAGCGATGCTTCTTGGGCGCGGCGCAGGTAGTTTGCCGACGGGTTCAGCGGTGGTGTCGGACATTGTGGATATTGTGTTTGACATGGCCTATGAAGAACCTAAACGTACTCAACGCAACTTAGAACCTCACTATGAGGGGGCTGTTCTTGTGGATGCCGGGACAGTGGCTTCTCAGTTTTATATTCGATTGTGGGTGGCGGATGCCCCTGGAACTTTGGCGAAGTTGGCAGCTATTTTAGGGGAGTGGGACATTAGCATTTCTAAGATGATGCAACAAAGTGTTAAAAACGAAGTGGCCGAGCTTATTATTGTTACCCATTCGGTTTTAGAGAAGAAAATGAGGCAGGCTTTGTCTCAAATTGAAACCTTACCTGAAGTGAAAGACATTGCCTCGTTGTTACATGTAGGTTTAGACGAAGGAGGCTTATGATTAAACCACGGGCTTCTTTAGACCATTTAACCCTATATGTACCTGGAAAGTCGATTGAAGAAGTGGTTCAGGAATTTGGGCTGACAGATGTCATTAAAATGGCCTCGAATGAAAATCCATTGGGATGTCCGGTATCACCGACACACTTAGAAGGCATTCTTAAAAAAAGTCACTTTTATCCACATCAAGCCTCGTCAGGACTGATTCAAGCGCTTTGTGAAAAATTTCAGATTTCCGAAAATCAAGTTATTTTAGGCAATGGAAGTGATGAGGTGATTTTGTTTTTGGGGATGGCTTATCTAGATCCTGGTGATGAGGTTATAACTTCAGAATATACTTTTTCTGAATATGAATTTGCCACAAAAGTGATGGGGGCAAGATTTATAACCGTACCGATGACCGCTGGCTATAAGATCGATTTAGAGGGGTATTTATCTGCCCTTACGCCTCAAACCAAGATGATGTTTATTGCGAATCCTAATAATCCGACAGGAACGATGGTGACACGGGTTCAATTGAATGCGTTTTTGGCTAAAGTTCCCTCCCATGTTTTGGTGGTGCTGGATGAGGCGTATGCAGAGTATGCCACGAATCCAGACTTTGCGAGCGGGCTAGAGTGGCTGAATAGGCATTCGAATGTGATCGTTTTGAGAACTTTTTCAAAATTGTATGGCTTGGCGGGTTTTCGCATTGGCTATGGCATGGGGCATGCCGATGTGATTGCAACGCTTCAGAAAGTAAGGCCTCCGTTTAATGTGAACAGCGTGGCCTTGGCGGCGGCGACCTTGGCTTTGAAAAATAAAGACTTTGTTCGAAGGTCTTTGGAAGTAAATGCCGAGGGTCATGCGTTTTTGGCCAAAGCGTTGACTGAAAAAGGACTGACTGTTTTGCCTTCTGAGGCTAACTTTTTATGTGTTTTTATTCCGGATAAGGCTAAAATTGTGGCGGATAGGCTGCAAAAAAAAGGCATTATTGTCAGGTCTTTACATGGGTTTGGTCTTGAAACGGCCATTCGGGTGACAGTGGGCTTGCGTGAACAGAATCAGCGTTTTTTAGATCATTTTTAGGTGGGGAAGATATGAATTTTTTGTGGTTTAAAATGGTGTCTCAAGTACAAGAATCCTTTAGGTCTTTAGGTTCAAGAAGCTCTAGATCGGCACCTGCGGGTTTTGATTCTGACCATGTTTTAAAAGGAAGGCAGGCGACGTTGCATCCTCGTTCTAGAACGAAACCCATGGCGCATGTTTTGGAGGCTATCACTCGTTTTAAAGCGGGTGCTCTAGGGACTCACTGGGCTGAAGCACCTATTCCAGAATTGGAAGCAAAGTTTAAAAACCACAAGGTTTTTAAGCAGATTGAAGCGTTGATTGAGAAAGCGCTTCCGAAAGATTTGCCAGGCAGCCTTCATCACGTGACAGAGGCTATCTCTCAAAACGCGAAGGCAATCAATCGTATTTTAGGTGTAAAGCCAGATCCCTATTTGGATGAGACTCTTTCTATTCATTTTGTGAGAGCGTGGGTTGACCGATTGGGTGAGCATTATGAATCGAAAAAGGGGGCTCTTGTTATTGGCCTTCAGGTTGGAAAGATTATTTTGAGTGCCTTACATGCGATACCGGGCGCTCATAACGCTGTTGAGAAGATGGCGAAATGGGGCGAACGTGTTTTTCATCTCGCGGAACAAGTAGATAAAAGATTTACCCCTAAGCCGGGGGCTTCAGCTCCTCGCTTTTTGACAGAGAGAGTGGTTACCAATGTGGCTGGGCGCGAGGCGCGAGTATCTCGACACGCGAAAACCGCTATTGATGTTTTTCAAACGGTTTCAAAGGTTACGTCTGTTATCGAGGGTGTTCCTGTTTTAGGTTTAGTCCATGCCGGAGTAAGCGTTGCATGTGAATTGGGGGTGTTGGGTGTAAAGGCTCACAGCGTACATAGAACCCGTCGGGGTGGTGGATCCCCGTGCCGTTTTTAGCTCATTATTTGAGCACTGGGTCTTGTTGCAAAATAGGCGAGGTGTTAATTTACAATGCGAGTAAAAAAATTATATGAAAAAAACAGTAAGCATAGGTGGTTCAATTATAGCACGCATTCCGACTGAATTGGTTTGGAATATACTGCAGATGAGCGAGGATTCTCGGCGGGCTTTTAGCTTAATTGAGTCGCTCACTATTCCGCTAAAAGATGACGACAAAACCCTGAAAAACAGGCTCAGTCATTCTCTGAATAAATTAGGATATTGTAGGATTGCCACAGCAGTGAATTCCAATACCGTTTCGGATAGAGAGATAGACACGTTATTTAGAGACGGTTGCTATGCATTAGGTGTACAAGTTGCACGGGTCTCCTCGTCAATGGCTGTACAATGGACAACTATAGAGGCTCTTAATCGTTCGAATAAGCTGACTGAAGAAGAAAAGATTGTCTATATCCGTCGTCTTGCTTTGCTAATTTTGAACGAGGAGGGGAATGATCAATTTCCGTTTAGAACGCAGGCTGAATGGCTAGTGGGAAATTCGGTGAGCTCAGATTTTCTGGATACTCTATCTAAGGAAGTTTTAGAGGAGTTAATTCTATTGTGTGCAACCTTTGGAAGATCACATCTCCGATGGTTTCGCTCTTCAATTATTAATCTGGAACCAGATGAGAGAATAAGAATTCTTTATAAAGCATTTGGGCATGCAGTAGAAAATGGGCATCTTAATGTGTTGAAATGGCTGTATAATACATTTCAATTTGAAGAGTGGGATGTTCAGAAAATAAATACAACTGCAGTTATGTTGGCAAAGGCGTGTGGGCATGTAGAAGTAGTTGATTGGCTTTGCCATAGTGTTGCTTTGAAGCAAAGGGGGAGGTGAAAACTGATAATAATGAGGTTTTGTAATATTTTTTTCTATAGAATCTTCTTCAAAAACTGACCTGTATAGGACTGTGGATTTTGGGCGATTTCTTCAGGGGTTCCCATTGCGACTACTTGACCCCCTTTAAAGCCCCCTTCTGGTCCAATATCGATGACGTGATCGGCAGTTTTGATGACATCGAGATTGTGTTCAATGACGATGATGGTATTTCCCCCTATGACCAGTTGATTTAAGACACCGAGAAGGTGGTGGATGTCTGCAAAGTGCAATCCGGTAGTGGGTTCATCGAGTAAGTAAAGGGTTTTGCCCGTGCTGCGCTTGCTGAGTTCTTTGGCGAGTTTGATTCTTTGGGCTTCTCCTCCACTTAAGGTGGTGGCGCTTTGTCCGAGTTGAATATAACCTAGGCCTACCTCTTCCAGGGTTTCAAGCTTGGGTAGGATGGCTGGAATGTTGACAAAGACCGATTTTGCTTCAGAAACGGTCATGTTGAGAATGTCTGAGATGGTAAAACCTTTGTAGGTGACGTCGAGGGTTTGGGTGTTATAGCGTTTACCTTTACAAATTTCGCATGTCACATAGACATCGGATAGAAAATGCATTTCAATTTTGACGACCCCGTCTCCTTCGCAGGCTTCGCAGCGTCCGCCTTTGACATTGAAGCTAAAGCGACCTGCTTTATAGCCTTTCATCTTGGCGTCTCGTGTTTGGGAAAACAGGTCGCGAATGGGGGTAAATAAAGCCGTATAAGTGGCTGGATTTGAGCGTGGAGTACGTCCAATTGGGGATTGATCAATCGTGATGACTTTATCGAGGTGTTCAAGTCCTTCGATTTTGTCGTGTAGTCCTGGGCGTTCTTTGCTTTTGTAAAAGTGGCGCATCAGAGCTGTATGCAAAATGTCATTGATTAATGAGCTTTTTCCAGATCCGGATACCCCCGTGACGCAGATAAATTTACCTAAGGGAAAGGGAACGGTGATATTTTTGAGGTTGTTTTCTCGGGCCCCTACAATGGTTAAATAGGGCTGTTTTGCAAAAGTTCGACGCTTTTTGGGAATTTCAATTTCTTTGATCTTGTTTAGATATTTTGCTGTGATGGAATCGTCAGAAACTAACAATTCAGGTAAGGTGCCCGAGAAAAGAATTTTCCCACCTTCTTTACCTGCGCCAGGGCCAATATCGACAATGTGATCGGCCATGCGAATGGTGTCTTCGTCGTGTTCAACCACAATCAGGGTGTTGCCGAGTTCTCTGAGATGCACCAGCGTTTCAATGAGGCGCAAGTTGTCTCGTTGGTGAAGCCCAATGCTGGGTTCGTCGAGTACATATAAAACCCCGGTGAGGCCGGATCCAATTTGGGTGGCGAGCCGAATGCGTTGAAATTCCCCGCCCGATAAGGTGCCCGCTTTTCGCGACAGTGACAGATAATTAAGTCCTACATTTTTTAAAAAATCGAGTCTTTGGGTGATTTCTTTAAGAATCATTTTGGCGATTTCTAGCTCTTTGGGGGTGAGTGTCAGTGTTTTAATAAAGTCGGCAAGTTGTTCGATGCTAAGATCCATTAAATGACCAATGTTAACCCCTTGTACTTTGACCGATAAGACTTCCGGTTTTAGTCGGGCCCCTTGGCAGGCTTGGCAAGGTTTTTCGCTCATATAATTTCTAAAGAAAAAACGCATGCCTTCTGAATGGGTTTGAAGATAACGCCGTCTAAGGTTGGTAATGACCCCTTCCCATTCTATTTTGCTGGTAAAGTCGAGTTCGTCTTCTTTTGAGTTGATGTAGGGGTTTTCGGCGATTTTTTTTGGCGATCCGTATAGCAGCACATTTTGTTCTTTTTCAGTGAGCTTTGAAAAAGGGGTGTTGAGGGTGAATCCGTAAAATTTGGCACTTTTTTCGGCCATACGTCCATAGTGCGTTCCCTCTAAGTTGAGCACTTTCCCTGTGGCTCTTTTGGCGGGTAAATCGGGGTCGTCAATGACTAAGTCGGGGTCAAAATCATATTGGCTTCCTAGACCGTTACAGGCAAGGCAAGCCCCAATCGGAGAATTGAACGAAAATAAGCGTGGACTAAGCTCGGCTAAACTGATGTTGCAATTTGGACACGACAGCAGCTCAGAAAACAGGTGCGAGGTTTTTGTTTGTGTGACTTCGACAACGGCCATTCCTTTTGACTTTCGAACGGCGGTTTCCATCGATTCAAAAATTCGGCCTCGGTTTTCAGCGTGAATGGAAAGCTTGTCTACCACAATATCGATCGTATGTTTTTTGTTCTTATCGAGGGGGACAGGGTCGGTGATGCGAAATACCTTGTCGTCAATGCGTACTCGGCTGAATCCATCTTTGTGAACTTGGGCTAACACCGAACGAAATTCGCCTTTTTTTTCTTGCACGAGTGGAGACAAAATGAGAATTTCAGTATTTTCTGGCCAGGTAAACATATGATCAACCATTTCTTGAACACTTTGGCTTTGGATGGGATGGTCACATTGGTGGCAATGAGGTTTGCCCACACTGGCAAATAACAGTCGAAAATAGTCGTAAATTTCAGTAACGGTTCCGACCGTAGATCGGGGGTTATGAGAGGCAGACTTTTGGTCGATAGAAATGGCAGGGGAAAGCCCATCGATGCGGTCGACATCGGGCTTGTCCATTTTGTCTAGAAATTGTCGGGCATAGGCCGATAGGGACTCCATATACCGGCGTTGACCCTCGGCATAGATGGTATCGAAGGCTAGAGACGATTTTCCAGAGCCTGAAAGCCCCGTAAAAACCACCAGTTTGTTACGGGGAATGGTGAGTGATACGTTCTGTAAATTGTGAACGCGGGCTCCGGTAATGATCAGTTCATCTTGCATTAGGAAGAACAGTCTAATTCGAAGGGGAAGAACTGTAAAGAAGGTATGCTTTAGATGTTAGTTATTCATTGGCTTTAGGAGGATCTGGTTGGGCGCAATAAAAAGCTTGGGCTAATAGATCTTCAGCAGAAGCTCGATCGAGGGGGTTTATCACTAGGGCAAGACTCAATACCCTCAGGATGTTTGGGTTTTCTGTGATTTTAGGATATTTCTGCTCAAGTTTTGTTAGATTTCCATTGGGATTAGCTTCGTCAATGGAGAGTTTTGATTGAATAGTTTCTAATTGACTCGCATCGGTGTCCACTTTAGGAACGAAAGGATAGTGGCCTGTCTTTGTTTTGAATAGAATCGATGCAAAGCTGAATATGTCGAGTTTGGATGTATATTTACGGGGGATTCTCGGGTTTATAGTTTCTGGAGCTGCAAACCAGTGTGAGGTTCTGTTCCAGTCCCAAACACTTCCTTCGCGAACACTGGATCCAAAGTCGCATATTCTCGATGAATTTGAAGGATCTAGAAGAATATTCATAGGTTTGATATCTGCGTGTACTACCTTCTTTCTACTGAGGTACTCGAGGCCTTTCAATATTGATCGTGAAATGACATGTATCATCTCTGTGGGCATGCCATCTTCAAAAGGAGGCTGCTTCAATTTAGCTGATAAAGTTAATTCAAAATGCCCAAGTACCAAGAATAGACTATCTTTAGATGCCGCAATGAAAGGAACAATGTTAGGGTGTTCCCCCAAGATTTGTAAGCAGCCATGCTCATTAAGGGCCTCCCTTGAATGTTTCTTGGAGATTACTTTAATAGCTACCTTAGAATCAGTTGTATGAGGTGTACACAGATAGACGGTCGCAAAGGTTCCTGCCCCTAGTTCTTTCACAATCGTATAGACAGCATTTCCTACCGGTATCGTCATTCCCGGACTAAAAGAGAGCTTAGAAGCCGCGATTATTTTTTTCATAGAACAGGTTCTTTTTATACGTTTTTTAGAATCAAGAGGGTTTTACAGTATTTTATAGTTATCGTTTTTGTTTGTGTAAAAATTTCAACTAAATATAGGCTAAAATCAATAGTCTAATCTTTTGTTTTTTGAAATTTTAATTCTATTTTTTCGATAATAAGGTGTCTATTAAAAACAGAAGGAGATTTTTTATGATTACGGCTCAGTATAGTCAGGGTGTGCGTACAGTAAACCCAAGAATTAAAACAACAGACCATCCTCACTGGTGGGGTGGGGCACGCTCTGTAAATCCAGAGACGCTTAAGGCGTTTTGTGAAAGGGAAAAACGTGTCTTATCAAGCGATATGGCAACTATTTTTAACGAAGATATCGCTAAAAGACTGATTTCTCTTGCAAAAGCATGTGCAAAGAAAGTAGACCAATATCCCCGATTAGCCATGGTTTCTGACCCCATAATTGGCTGCGAGTTTCCCCCTCACCATAAGGCATTTCTTGATATTATTCGTGATTTTTTTGCCAAAATTCCTTCTGCGAGAGTGGCTGAAGTTTTGGAGGTCATAAATGGTGTTTTACTGGAGCCTAAATATGAGGGGCTTCATGGGGCGAGACATAAGACAGAAATTCTTTTTTTGATGGAATGTTTTTACGGAATACAATCTCAATTACCACTTCAAGAAAAGAAGCCCTTTGTTCGTACCACGAATACCCGTGCGAATACGCGTAAGGATATTCTGACTGAATCTACGGGTGGACCAGCTTTTCATCCAAGTATGATTTTCAGGAGTCAATCTAGTTTCTTCGTCATTGGGAAAGATGCGTCTGGAAATCAAGTTTATGAGCACTCACCTCACACTACCCGGGTTTAAATTTTTTAGAAGAAAGTGATGTTGCGACATGCCATGAAGGTATCTCGCAACAGAGCCTTATGTGGTTTTCTAGCCGTTAGAAAAATCAAGGGGAGGGACGATAATGTCGCCTACGCTTGTGCAAGGTTGGGTGAAAAGGGTGGGAGTGGTGCCTGTGCCTAGGGGTATTCTAAGTTCAGCACCCCCTAGGTCTCTGGTGTCAGGATTATGGAGGACACCATTGGGTGGTAATGCGGTTTTTTTTCGAGGAAAACCAGAGGGTAGTGGGGGAAGGAACAGTGTGCCTTTTGGAAGCCCTGTGTCTGGATTAATATCGCTGTAAGGTACATAAACAGATAGGACGAGGGCTGTTGGGTGTGGGTCTGGGTTGCTTATCATGGCTAACCGGGTTGCCTTTATTGCATAATCAATTGCTTTTTTACGTGAAGGTGTGACATAGATTCCTG
>JAHFDB010000023.1:15648-28582 GCA_023249195.1 bacterium
GAAGGCTCTTTCGATCCTGCTTCTATAGCGGCTTGTGTAAAGGCAGTGTCGCCACTCTTGGTTCCCCCATTATAGCCTATCCACACCTGTGCTTCGGGAGGTATTCCTGTTTTGACATAGTGAACCATAGTGTCCCAGTCTTTTTCTCGATTAGGTGTCATAACGAAGCACTGTTTTATAGGATCAAAAATGGGTTTTCCTGATGAATCTCTTTGGAATGCGGATTTTTCTCTTTCGGTCATTCCCATGTCAGGCACTGTGTTTTCTATCACGATTTTATGTGTTTCATAAAGAAGACGGAGTAAAATAAGGTAATCATCTGCAGGCAATGATGTGGTCTGAAGAGCTCGCCTAATTTTTACAGCGGCTGTGGCTGGGCCTCGGTCGTGTTTAAATAAATCGTCTAGGGCCCCATCAGAGCGTGCTCCAAGGGCCGTGACGTCATGTGGGTTTAAACCTAGACGTGCAGGTCCGGAAAGAGAGGTAATTGTTGTCATAAAGCTACGATGAGCCTCTTGTTGAAGATACTGCTCAGGGTTAGGCTTTCCTATCGTGCTATGGGTGGCTGTTAGATAAAACAGATTTCGCTGTTTTGGTGGCATTCGCAAGGGAATGCCATGAAAAATTGTTAGGGCTTCCTGAATAACGGTGTCTGGATTTCTTACGCGCACCCTGGCCGCAGTTGCTAGAGGTCTCGTCGCTGGTACGATCTTTAGAAACATGGAGCCTACCTTGCCTGCATTAAAACTCATAGTCTGTTATCGTTTTTTTATTGGAAAAAATTTCATCCTTGTAAAGACCGGCCTGTTTTTGATACTTCTTCCAGAAGGCTTGCGGCGGAAGGTCTTTGTGCGGGATCGATAGCGAGGGCTTGTTCTATGTAGGGTTTCAGGGGGCTTTTTATCAAGATATAGTGTTTTAAGGGTGAACCGGGTTGAGTGCCAGTTAACGTTATGCGGAGAAGTTCACTATTTTTAGAATCTGTTAAATGGTCCTCAAGCCGATTAAGTAACGGCTTTCCTGTGACCGTTTCGTACATAACGACTCCCAAAGAAAACAGGTCAGATGGATAGCTGTGAGTATAGGCGTTGTCTATGTGTATAAGTGTTTCTGGGGCAGAAAATGTCAGGGTGGATACTCGGCAAGTGGCTTTGCCTGGGTTTTTGGCAGCAGTTCCAAAATCGGCCAGTTTCCAGAGGCTCTCTAGAGTAGGTGATTTTGGAATTTGTTTTTCAAGAATATTTTCTGGTTTGATATCACGGTGTACGATATTTTTTTTTGTCAGATAGACAAGGGCGCTTAAGAGGTGTTGATAGACTCTTTGTGCAATAGCAGGGTCCAGACCGGGATAAGATTGCTTAATTTTTGTGTTTAAAGTTTGTGAACAGAGTTCTAAGACTAGAAATCTTCCTGTAGGGTCTTTGTCAATATAGTGAATGATATGAGGATGTTTTAACTGGCTTAATAGGGTACCCTCCTTACGGGCTACACTTAAGTGTAAGGGATCATCCTGGCTTACCTTAATGGCTACTTGATCGATAATACCTGCTTGATCGGTGGGGTTCTGAGGGATACATCTGTAGACGTTTCCAAAGGTGCCCGCTCCTAGTCGACTTTGAACGGTGTAGGTAAGGTTGCCTACGGTGATTTTGTCATTGTAGCCAAGTATCTTGGGCGGTGTTTTTTTTGTAGCAATTATTTTTTTCATAGGGTGTTGTTTTATATAAAAGTCGATTGCTGAGAGTGTTGAGTTAATAGAAAATTTCTTAATAGCATCAGTCCTGTTTCCCCACTTTTTTCTGGATGAAACTGAATTCCAAGCACATGGGCTGTTTGCACAGTCAACACAAACGTAGGTCCATAGGTTGTGGTTGTTCCCAGGATGTTTTGCAGGGGCGTTTCAACATAGTAAGAATGTGCAAAGTAGGCATAGGCGAGTTTTTCTGAGTGGGGGGCGATGCCTGTCAAATAGCCATAGGGATTTTGAATAACGTTCAGTTGGTTCCATCCCATGTGGGGAACTTTGAGTTTGGGGGTTGTAAATTTTTTGACTTCGCCTTCAAAAACGCCTAAGCAAGCGTGACCGTTGTCTTCTTCAGAGCGAGTGAAGAGCAGTTGCATTCCCAAACAGATGCCTAAAAAGGCTTTCTTTTGGGCGATATGTTTCTTAATCAGGATGTCGAGGTTTTTTTCTTTGAGGTGGCGCATGGCGTCTTTGACGGCACCTTGTCCAGGTAAAACAAGAACATCGGCCTGAGCAAGCATGTGTGGGTCGCATGAAATGGTTGCAGCGAACCCTATCGTTTCAATGGCTTTTTGAACGCTGCGCAGGTTTCCGCTTCCGTAATCAATAAGGAAAATTTTGAGGGGTGAATGTTGTAGGTGTGAGTAGTGCATGGTTCTTATCTCAAAATTTTAATGTCTTTGAACACAGATGTCCATCATTAAGGGCAAGATGTGTGTTATAGTCCTAAGCTATGAGTCTTCATTGGTTTCCGGGTCATATGCACAAGGCCAAACAAGAACTTGAAAAAGTTCTGCCTAAAATCGACGTTGTTATCGAGGTGCTCGATGCCAGGGCCCCGTATTCTAGCCAAAATCCCTTGTTAGACACCCTTCTGGGGTCTAAGCCTAAGGTTGTTATTCTTAATAAGGCCGATGCTGCTGATCCGAATTTAACGGCCCAATGGGTTGATTATTTTAGAGCTAAAAACGTACGGGCGCTTCCCTTTAATGCAATGACGGGACAAGGGCATCACGCCATTGTTCAGGCATGCCAAAAAGTGGTGGAAGAATCCAGTAGTAACAAAAAAAGATATAGCATCAATGTCATCATTGTGGGTATTCCCAATGTGGGGAAATCGATGATTATTAATAAACTTAAAGGCCGAAAGGTCGCCAAGGCAGAAAATAAACCTGGGGTTACCCGAACTCAGCAATGGGTAGAAGTATCTCCGCAGTTTTTTTTACTGGATACGCCTGGTATTTTGTGGCCGAAATTTGAAGTGCCACACATTGGGTTAACACTGGCCTCAATAGGTACCCTCAAAGACACTATTGCCGAGCCCGAAGAAGTGGCCCAATTTATTTGCAAAATTTTAGTCAAAAAATACCTGCAACTCTTGAAAAACAGGTATAAATTAGATACAGTTCCCGAACCCCCTTTTGAGATCGTAGAGCTCATTGGAAAAAAACGAGGTTTACTTGGGACAGGGGGCGTGGTGAATGTGGAAAGAACGGCCATCCTGATCATTCAAGAATTGCGAACCGGAAAAATAGGACGTGTGACATTCGAAAACCCGTAAGGAGACTGCCCCGTGAGTGATATTTATCAAGAATCTGTCGATATGCACCGCAAATTAGGTGGCAAAATGTGTATTCAATCGAAAGTTAAAATTGAAAACCGGCATGATTTGTCGTTGGCTTATACGCCAGGTGTTGCTCGGGTTTGTGAGGCCATTGCCAATAATGAAGAATTGGTCTACGAACTTACTATCAAAAAAAATACCGTGGCCGTCGTTTCGGATGGATCTGCTGTACTTGGGCTAGGGAATATCGGTGCTCACGCTGCCATTCCTGTTATGGAAGGGAAAGCGATTCTGTTCAAAGAATATGCCGATATTGATGCTTTCCCTATTTGTATTAATACCCAAAATACCATTGAATTGATTAGTATTATTAAAAACATTGCCCCTGTTTTTGGTGGTATTAACCTTGAAGATATTGCGTCTCCCCGCTGTTTTGAAATTGAAACGTCACTTCAAGATTTAGGCATTCCTGTGTTTCATGACGATCAACATGGCACTGCGATTGTTGTGCTTGCTGCGTTAATCAATGCAGCAAAACTTGCTGGAAAAAAAATTCACGATCTTAAAGTGGTGATTAATGGGGGAGGGGCTGCTGGAACAGCGATTGCCGAACTTCTTTTGAGCATGGGCTATGACGAACATACCCATGAATCGGTTAAAGAATTGCTTGTTTGTGATACAAAGGGTATTTTATGTGAAACCCGAGACGATATTGCCAATTTTCCAGAAAAAATTAGGCTTGCTTCAAAAACCAATCGAGATCTTCAGAATGGAACCTTGTCCGATGCCCTTACGGGGGCCGATGTTTTCATTGGTGTGAGTGTTGGCAATGTTGTTACTGCTGATATGATTCAAAAAATGGCCCCTAAAGCCATTGTGTTTGCGCTGGCCAATCCTACGCCTGAAATTATGCCGGAAGAGGCTAAAAAGGGGGGTGCCTTCATTGTGGGTACGGGCCGAAGCGATTTTCCCAATCAAGTCAATAACGTATTGGCTTTCCCAGGAATCTTTCGAGGTGCCATTGATGCCCGAGCTAAAACCATTACCCGAGGCATGAAAATTGCGGCTTCATTGGCGTTGGCTGCCTCTATTGAAAATCCGACTCCGGAAGGTGTTTTGCCTTCGGTTTTAGATAAAAGTGTGACTAGAAAAGTAGCCGAGGCTGTTGCCGAAGCGTGGAAGGCAACCCACTCTTTAACAGAGGTTACTCTAACTTAATCCAGGTTTTTTAAGACATAGTATCTGTCGCTGCCAATGTAACCAAGACATGTTCGTGATACTCGTTTAGCCACTCGGACACTGTATGGCCTTCTGCATCTATAAGCCCTAGCAGCGTTAGCACACGGTCTCTTCCTAGTTTGTTTGGGGCTGCCAATGCCACAAAGACAGGTCCTTGATACTTTGCTAGAATGTGGGCTGCCAGATAGCCTTGGCCATTTCTGAGTTGCATCAACTCCATCACTCTGTCGCTTCCTAGTTTATCTGGCGCTGCTAATGCAACCAAGACATGTTCGTAATATTCTGCAATGCGGTGAGTCACCGTCTCACCTGTGTTATCTCTGAGTTGCATCAACTCCATTACTCTGTGGGCACCTAGTTTATCGGGCGATGCCAATATAATAAAAATACGTCCGTGAAACTTTTCTATCCAATGGGCCACTGCAGAACCTCCCCCATTTCTGAGTTGCATCAACTCCATCACTCTGTTGGGACCTAGTTTATCTGGGGCTGCCAATTCTACATAGAGAGGCCCTTGATACTCTGCTAGAAGGTGGGCTACCGTATTGCCTTGGCCATTTCTGAGTTGCATCAAATCCATCACTCTGTTGGCACCTAGTTTGTTTGGGGCTGCTAATGCCACAAAGATAGGGCCGTGATAGCGTGCTATATAGTCGGCTACTGTACGGTTTCGGCGATTTCTGAGTTGTATCCACTCCATCACCTGATTGAGGTTTAATACAGAGACTAATTCTGTACCATAATCTCTTATTATCCATTCAGCCCTTTTAGGATTATTCTGGGTGGTCACTTTTAGAAGCTGCATTAATTCAGTTTCTTCGGCAAAAGGCTCCTTTTTATTGAGTACATTCATACAGGTGGTGATCAAAGGACGAAATCGAGGGGTAGTTACTTGTGTCAACATCAAAAATATATTTTCAACTTGTGCTTTGCCAAATCTTTTAATTGTTGTAAAGGACATGTCTGGACCAATAACGGCTTTGTACAGATAATAGGTCGCTTGATGGCTCTCGCTCAAGGTAGGTAAAGCATTTCTTTGAAATAGGGCGCTCGCATCCTCATCTAGATGAGCAGCCATTATCACGCTGGCTCGCAATCCCATTCGTCCAAAGATTTGATTCAAGCAAGCATTGGGGGCTATTGCACTGCTTAATCTTGTATCAAAAACAGCATTGTACTCTGCTTGTGAAATTTGGGTGTCAGGATTTTGAATAACACGTAACAACACTGTTTCCAATGGCGTCATGTCTGTCGCTGCCAATGGAAGTCGCTCTGTGCCCAATAGAGCATTTATAAGGGCTAATTTGCCTGCAGATGTGAGGACGATATTTCCTGCATCCCCCATCTGGTAGAAGGTTGTATTTGTAGAGAGGTAGACATCCTCTTCGTTCATGGTTGGCGCAGCATGGAAAATGTGTTTGCAGATATCAAAAAGGGATGCCTGATCTAACTCAAGTCCATCGATCAATCGCTCTATTGAGAGTCCAGGAGCGGCTAAATGGCGGACAATCGTTTTTAATGTGGAATCGGTTGCAAGGTGAGGGTCGTCCGCAGCTTGCCCTCCGCTTATCCCAAATGAATCATCTAATGCTTTTTGAATCGCATTTCGGCTATGCGTACTTTGGGGATCGGGGACCTCTTTAAATAATGCATGATCTAATGCCATCAGAATGCTTAGAGGGACTTGCTGTAAATAGGATGCGAGACAAACTTTCATCTGTATCATCATTTTGTTCAAAGCGTTTTCTGAGTCGCTACCGCTGCCTTGGGTTTGCCTTGAAGCGAGTTGTCGCAGCTTAAAATAAAAGGTTTTTAGGGTTTCCATATGGTCGGCTAAACATCTTCGGTCTTGCAAAAGCCCTGCAAACTCTATTTTTAAGGGCTCTTGTGGATCTTGGATGTGTATAAGCAGGCCATAGGAAGCACCTAGTAGAGCTTTAATTTGAACTTGGTTGTCAATTGAATAGGTTTCAACGTACTCGTGATAGCCCTCTCTGTGGTCTTCTGGTAATAGATTGGCGATTGCTATTTCGAAAGAAGGGTGGTCGCCTTCTACATTGACGTGTAGCATGTCCGCTAAGGCTGCAAAGTTGGGTATTTCCAAAAGAGCTTCCCCAAAATCGATCCCTTTTAATACTGTAACTGCACTCACTTTTTTTATCACGATTGTCTCCTAAAAAATGATTTTTTTACAAAATCGCCACTTTTGTTCCTGAGATTACCCACAAGCTGTGGGTTCAAGGTTTTCTCTCTTTTATCGGTGTCTAGTTTAGCTTAGGGGCTAGAAGGATATCGTCTGAAACAAACTCCCTGTGGGTCCCTCGCTTTATCAGAATGGGAGATGTGTACGGGCATCAATTGTTTCACCATTATACCTGTGTTATTTCTGAGATCCATCAACTGACGCACTCGGGAGGTTCCTAGTTTGGTTGGATCTGCCAATTTAGTCAAAACAGTTCCATTCACACGTGCTGTTACGTGGGCCACCGTCTCTCCTTGTTTATTTATGAGCATCATCAGTCTCATAATCCTGTCGGCTCCCAGTTTATCTTCCGCGGCCAATTTAGAAAAAACACTTCCCGTCTTTGTTAGATGCTTTGCTAAAATATGGGCTAAGGTATCGCCCTTCTTATTTGTGAGCAGCATCAGGTCATACACCCATTCGGCTCCTAATTTATCTGCCGCTGCTAATTGAACAAAAACATGTCTGTTGCACGAACGTGAGAATTTGAAGCGCGAACCTGCTAATGTGTGGGCTACTGGAGTGCCGGATATATTTCTGAGATTCATCAACTCCATTACTGCGAGGGGTCCTAGTTTTGTTGAATCTGCCAATTCAACAAAAGTCTCTCCTTGGATCGAGCATGCTAAATAGTAGGCTATTGTTTTGCCGTTGTGAGTCTGGGACTTCATCAATGTCATCACTGCGAGGGGTCCTAGTTTGCTTGAATCTGCCAAGTCAGCAAAAACATTTCCTTCGAACTGTGCTATTATGCATGCTACTGAGTCTCCCATTTTATTCGGGATGCTCATCAGTTCCATTATTCTCTCGGGGCCTAGTTTATCTGGATCTGCCAATTCAACAAAAATAGAGCTATCAAACTCTGCTATCGTGTGGATTAGCATACTATTGCCGGTTTGGTTCCAGAGCTTTATTAGTTCCATCATTCTGTCGGGGCCTAGTTTATCTTTCTCTGCCAATTTAACAAAACTAGGGCTGTTATTGAGTGCTAGCAAACCTGCTATGGTAGTGTCTTCTGCTTCTGCTGCTGCAGACTCTAATGCCAGCAGTGTTAGCATTCTGTCGGGGCCTAGCTTGGTTGAATCTGCCAAATCAGCAAAAACACTGCTGTCACTCTGCATTGCTAGCATGTCTGCTACCATAATGCTATTTGCATTCCTTAATTCCATCAGTTTTATCACTCTGTCAGGGCCTAGTTTAGTTGGATCTGCCAATTCAACAAAAATTTTCCCGGATGGCGAATCTGCTATAACGTGGGCGGGCGTCTGTCCTCGGATAGATTTCGTCATCAGCGATATCACTGTGTCGGCTTCTATGTCGCTTCGTGCCGCCAATTCAACAAAAATGCGGCTGTTACTATAAGCAAATACAAGGGCTAGAGTTGCTCTGGGTGGATAAGGTGTGTTCATCAACTCAATCACCTGATCGCGGTTCAATGTGGCTATCAATTCTGTACCATAGTTTTTAAGTAGCCATCCGACTCGTTGAGGATTAACCTGAATTTGATGTCTTAGAATCTGGATCAATGGACTTTGTTCTTCTGCGATTGCACCAGCTGTCGGAGTATTTAATTGGGCCATACATGCTTGAATCACTGGACGGAACCGATCGTCAGTTTCTTTTCCCAAGCACCAAACTAGATTTTGAATTTTTTGGCTGTCCCATGTTTTTATTTTTTCCAAGACTGCAGCGGAATCAATAGCGGTTTTGTACATAAAATAATCTTGTTGAGAGCGATCACTAAGGGAGGGTAAAATATTTTCTTCAAATGGGTCGCTGCCAGGGCCATCTAGATGGGCTGCCAACACCATGCTGGCTCGCGATGTCATTCTCCCAAAGACCTGTGCCATGTTCGGATTAGCAGAATGTATAGATTTTGAATCGCTCAAGTTTATTCCAAAAACCTGCTCATAATCTGCTTGTGAAATTCGGGTGTCAGGGTTTCGAATAACAGAGAGCAGCAAACCCTCCAATGGGGTGAGTTCAGTCGATTTTAAGTGCATTCGCTCTGGGCCCAATAGAGCGTGTATGAGTTCTAACTTTCCATGGGTCGTGAGAACAATGCTGTTTTCCGGGTTGTCCATCGTATAGTGGATTGGGCTAGTAGATTGACCCATGCCCTGTTCGTCTGTTAGGGGCTCCGCTTTAAAAATGTGTTTGCAGATCTCAAAAAGCGAGCCCGAATTTAACTCAAGTCCAGCTATTAAGGCGTCTATCGTCAGTCCAGGCTCGGCTAAATGGCGTACGATTGTGATTAATGTGGTATCTGTTTCTAGGAAAGGGTCTGCTGCGGCTTGTCCTCCGCTTATTCTAAATAAATTATCTAATGCTTTTTGGATCGCATTTTGGGTATGTGTACTTTGAGGATCGCTAACCTCTTTAAATAGTCCCCGATCTAATTCGCTCATTATTTTTAGAGAAAAGTGTTGCAAATAGGATACGAGACTCACTTGCATCTCTAACTTGATTGCGTTCAAATCTTTTGTTTGTTCACTTAGTCCTATTGTTTGACTTGTAGTGAGTTGCCACATTTTAAAATAAAAGTTTCTCATGGTTGCTATTTGGTCTGGGAAACATCTCCGTTGTTCTAGAAGCCCTCTGAACTCTATTCTTAATGTCCCTTCTGGATCTGGGAGGTGTATAAATAGGTTGTATGCTGCACCCACTAGATTTTTGATTTGATCCTGTTCTTTAGGTGCATGCGTTTTCATTTCTGCGAGATATTGCTTGCTGGCTTCTACGAACAATAGCCTAGTGGTTGCTTCTTGGAAAAAATCATTGCCCCCCTCTAAATTGACACGCAGCATGCTTTCTAGGGCTGCAAAGCTGGGGATTTCCGAAAGAGCTTCCTCAAAATTGATCCCTTTTAATACTGTAACTGCACTCACTTTTTTTATCACGGTTGTCTCCTGAATCCCGTCTTCAACGATGAAGTGTAACCAGCTTAAGGATTACTCTCGCGACACCTCTTAAGGAGATTTCTTCGTGGGTTCTTTTGATCTCACTTAAGAGTCTTTCTTGAATCATTTGGTCATTCCAAAGTTCTTTAGGGTGACCGAATAGATCGGGTGAAAGGATGTTAAATAGAGTCTTTACTTTTCTGTATTTTAGGATTCTGTCTAAATCAAGAAAATCTTGCTGTGTTGGATAGTAGTCGGAGTCTTCATCATCGCTATCGTCAGGTCTATCCAAACGCCTACGCTTGGATATGGCCTGCGGTTTCTCAGCAGCAGCTCTTTTCACTCTAGATCCAGCAGGAGGGGCAGCCATTTCTGTAGACTGGCTAGCCATTTCTGTAGACTGGCTAGCCATTTCTGTAGACTGGAGGGGAGCCCCTGTCGGAGCTGCAAATCCCTCCTGGGTGTCCCTAAGCTTAGCACGTTTAGATGGATTTGAGGGTGCTTCATCCATTGCTTCTGCAGCTTGGCGGGGAGGCTTTGTCTGCGCAGCAGCAGCCTGCGGAGTGCCCTTAGGAGTAGTACGCTTAGGTTTGTATACTTCGGCAATCGCTGCAGTTATTTGTCTTTGGGTATCAGTCGGAAGACTCTCGGCTGGCGAACTAGTCGGGGTTACTGCTGCTGCAGTGCCTTTAGCCACTTCGCGTCTGTCGGCTTCTGTTCGAGAATGGTACACACTGCTTAATCCAGCTCCGTACACTCGTGTTGACCCTGTGGGACCCTCGTGGGAGGCAGATTTAAAAATAGTTTCTGCGGAACAGCGTCCGTCCTTATTTCTATACCTAGGTGCACACACTCTCGCTAAAAACTTTTCTCTATGTGGGCGAAATGTCTCATTGACATCTAAGAAAGTTACGATTGCATCTACCCATTTTTCAATCAATCTTAAGGCCAGCAATGTAGAGTCAGAGAAGGTGCATGTCTCTATATCACTTGGGTTCATTAGTTTCGAAAGAATTTCATGGACCAAGTATCTTTCGCTTTCATCTTCCCCGAATGAAAAGTAGGAACTCAATAGAAAGTCAATATTTTTTAGTAAATGTTTATTATAACTTGTCAAAAATTTCGGTCTCTCTTTGATGGGCTGCATTTCCAGCCTTTTTTTCTGCCATTGTGTCAATTTTTGTGACACAGAAACCTTCTTAAGGCATGAAGGGAGAATGACTTGTCCACAGAGCATA
Organism: bacterium; assembly: GCA_023249195.1. Classification (GTDB taxonomy): domain Bacteria; phylum Margulisbacteria; class Marinamargulisbacteria; order SXXA01; family JAHFDB01; genus JAHFDB01. The sequence goes on from JAHFDB010000023.1 coordinate 26,576, forward strand.
GCTCGAAATCCCTGGAGTTTTTCAAAACTCATGCCATATTTCAGTAATCGGAAGGGTGACACTATATTCATTGTTGCTGCTATTTGAGCGGCGCTGACACCTTTTCCTACTACGGAAGCGACTTGTAGGGCCGCAAAATGTAGGTTTCCATGTCCCATAGAAAGATTCGTGAAACAGATCATGTTGTCTATGTCTCTACTTTCAAATCGTGCCACATTGTGGACAACGGGCAGATCATCACGACCAAACTCTCTTGGAATAGGCTTTGGAAAACACTTCTTTTGAATGAGGCTATTGGCGAGTCCTCTTCCATCATTGCCATAGGGATCAAATGCTATCTTTGTATCTGTAAGAGTTTTAATTAGATTTCCAGATAATACACAGTACGCTTCTGAAGGGTATGTGGCAGACCGTTGGTCTTTACTATGAGAGGTATATTGCAAGGCTCTTCGCATCTCAAAGTCAAGTTCTGTTCCAAGTCGGGCCCACGTATGTTTTGTATCTAACCAGTACCCATAGCTTCTGAAGCTTAAAGGACCTTCGTTTTCTTCTGAAAATTCAAAGCTGTTTTGTAGCAATGTGGGGTTTACGCGGGTATCTGCATCCATGGATATCAATAGCCTTGCCTGTGTTCCTGTTCGAGCAATTTCTCGTAAAAGGGTATTTCTTAGCCATCCAAAGGGGACTTTGCCGGAATCAGATTCCCAGGTATAAAAAACCAAAACAACTTGAATATTGGGAATACGAGCACAGGCAGCTGAGACACGAGCTTCAATCTCGCTAGCGGTATCTAATAAGTGATATTTGTCTCTTTCATTTGCGTTGATACCCAAGAAAATTCTTGCTGTTTTTCCTGGAGGGATACTTTCCCCGATATTGGATACCAATTCTTCAGGAAAAAAGTCCATTCTTTTGGTAGCTGCGTCATAGTGTGGTGAACGCACAGGAACTATCACTTCAGCGTCAAAATGGGTGCGGGTAGAACCGAGTGTGCACTGTTTATATATAGATGTTTGACAGTTTGCTGGAGAGATGAGTGTTTTTTCTGGGATAGCTTGCGAAGAGCAATCGTCACCCTCTTCACCTAGTTCATGAAATGAAAGAGGCACAGGTTCAAGCCTTGGAAAGGCATCTTGAAAGGCGGGGTTACTTAGCAAACTTTCGGCGATTGCTACAGTTTGCATCTCGGCATCGAGATCTGGATGTCCGGAGGCAAATTGTGTGTGTGCGATGGCCAACATGGCTGTTTGGATAAGTGGGTTTTGTTTAATTTCTCGTGGAAAAAGTGTGTAAAGAGTTTTTGCAAATTGTACGTCAGTCTCTGTTTTTGCAAGCATGGCTAACATCCCAAAAACTTCATTGTTATGGGAAATACCTCTGTTGTTCATGTGTTCCCATAGATGCGTACAGGTTTCAAATGTTTTGCAATGGCCTGCAATGATTCCATACAGGGGAGGTTTTTCCACCGCACTGACAATAAGATCCAAGGCGCTAAGGCTATCCTGGATATTGGGACAGTTTATCAAAAATAACTTTATAGTGTTGACATTTGGACGGTAGTCTTTCCATAGCTTAATCACTTCCTTGATGGGTTCGAATTGATCCTGTCGGGCAACCACAATATGTATATGAGTTTCACAAATAAGCCTACTTTCAAAATCCTGGGCTCTGATTTTAATCGTACTTGCTAACTGCAGGATATTGACAGCATCTTGTTTTGGGGAATGCTTAAGACATGTAGCTAAATTGACGATTATCATACCGATACTGCGGGCAGATGTATTTGAACCAATAAAAATGACATTTTTAGGGGCCATCAGTTGGAGTATATATTTGAAGGATTCCAAATCTCTGCAGTATTTGAGTGCTGCGCAGCAATGTTTCGGATCAATTAAGGGATATTGGTGATCCCCTATGCTTACGGAATATTGCTGTAGCAGCCTTAAAATAGCTAGGGACTGGAATCTAGACTGATCAATACAGCTCATCAGGTTGGCGTGAAGTGCG
>JAHFDB010000024.1 GCA_023249195.1 bacterium
TACAGCGTTCTGCACTGTTCTAACCACTTTCCCGATGGTATTCAAACGCGGCCTTGGCGTAGTAATAGAAACTCTGTCAGTTTGACTTGGGCCAGGTTGACGTTCTGGCCCAGCATAAGATGTGGGACGTTGCGGTTTTTGTGATTTCTGTATATTCCTTGGGTCTGGAGGTTTTGGAACAATTGCACCACTCATAAAAAAACTCCCTGTCTTGATTTTTTTATCTTCTGTCTATTCTCGTGCGGGCTTACAAGAAAATTTCATTTTTTTATTCTGCGACATTTCGAGGTTTTTTTTCACCTACGTATTGAGAGATAATTCCCTCGGTTTCCAGCTCTTCCATGAGTCTGGCTGCTCTATTATACCCTATTCTTAATTTGCGTTGCAAATAGGAGGTTGAAGCATATCGGGTATTGACCACGATTGACTTGGCTTCCTCGTAAAGCTCGTCTTTTCCCGCGTCTGCTGCAGATTTAGACGCTTCTTCTGGAAGGGGTTTAACGTCGAGTATCTCATTGAGATAGTTTGGGGAGCCTTGCGCTTTGAGAAAAGTGACGATGCTTTTGACTTCTTTTTCACTGACAAAAATCCCTTGAACCCGTTTCGGTTTAAACGACCCCACCGGAGAGTAGAGCATGTCCCCTTTCCCCAGCAGCTTTTCGGCTCCAGGCATGTCTAAAATGGTGCGTGAGTCAATTTGGGATTGCAGAAAAAACGAAATGCGAGAGGGTACGTTTGCCTTGATAAGGCCCGTAATGACATTAACACTGGGCCGTTGGGTGGCAATAACAAGGTGAATACCTGTGGCTCGTGACATTTGTGCCAAGCGGCAAATGGTGCTTTCCACATCCTGTGAAGCCACCATCATTAAATCTGCCAACTCGTCAATAATGACCACAATATAGGGAATTTTTTCCAAGACCCTATCCGTTACAATTGCCTTATTTTGAACGACATAAGCGTTATAGCCGTCGATATCTTTGACCCCGACACGGGAAAATTCTTCGTAGCGTCTTTCCATTTCCAGCAAGGCCCATTGTTTTAATGTGGCGGCAGCCTTATGTGGATTTGTAACCACAGGGGCAATGAGGTGGGGAATGCCTTCGTAAAGGCTGAGCTCCACTTTTTTGGGATCAATCATGAGAAATTTTACGTCTTGTGGGGTGGCTCTTAATAAAATGGAAATAATAATGGCATTGACACAAACACTTTTACCCGAACCCGTTGCACCGGCAATGAGGATGTGGGGCATTTTAGCCAGATCCATCAGAACAGGTTCTCCGGTAATCGTAAGGCCCATTGCACAGAGAAGTTTGGAGGAACGTTCAAAAAAATCACTTTTATCAATCAGTTTTTTAAGCACGACCATATCGATATCAGAATTAGGCACTTCGATTCCGATGAGCGATTTCCCAGGAATGGGGGCCTCGATTCGAACATCTACCACTGCTAATTTTAGTGCAATATCTTTATTTAAGGCTGTAATTTTAATAATTTTGACACCCTCACCGGGTTGTAATTCATATCGAGTGACGGACGGACCTGGGGTAATATGCACAACCTTTGCCTCTACTCCAAAACTGGCTAAGGCCATTTCCAAAACAGCTGCATTTTCTTTTCTTTTTTGGATCACAGCCTTGGAGTCGACAAGTTCGGCCTTGGGTTTTTCTAAAAGTTCTAAGGGAGGCAACTCGAATGGCGAGTCGGATTCTGACTGTTTTCTTAAAACAGGGATGCTCTTTTGAGGCGTTTCCAAGGGTATTTCTGGCTCGGTTTTCTTTATTTCAGGCTCTATCAGAGTTTCGTTCTCTAGAAAGGTTTCGGGTTCTTCTATTGCCCTATCTTTTATTTTTCGGATGTTTTGGCTTGGTTTTTGGGCAACGATTGCCTGACTTAATGGGTTTTTTTGAGTATAAAATAAGGCATTAGCCCAGCGTTTGAACCACAAGCGCTTTTGTACCCTTTGTTTTGAGTCCAAACCCTCGGGAGGAGGTGGCAAGGTCACAAGCCACATCAGGGCTTTTTTAAGTGAAATTTGAAACATCACCACTATAAAGACAAGACACAGGCCTATTATGAGTAACCACGCACCGGTATAACCCACTAACGTTTGAACTCCGAAGGACCCAAGTGCCCCTATCCATCCACCTCCGTCTAGCCCCACCTCGGAAGGAAAGTGAGACACGCGCCCATGAACCCACATTTCCAAAATCAACACAAACATCAGAAACGCCCCCATCCCCCCTATAACAATGGACTTAATCGCCCGTCTAGAAAACCAGACCCCCATGGAGATCGTCATCAAACACAGGGGAAAATAGGCCATGCCGTGACCGGTCAAATGCTTTAGAATGCCTTCCATGATCCACACCCCTACCCATCCTGTTTTAAGGGGTGCGTTGTTGTGAATAAGCGTAAAAATGCCGATTAAAAAAAGGGTGATCGCCCATGCATCCCGGCTGTAGGAATGCGGAAGACGCGGACTGTTTTTGGGAGACATGGGGTTTATTTTAACACGTCTTTTAAGTAATGAACTCTAGATAATTTTCAGGTGAAATGACGGTGTAGGTCGCGTGAGGATAGGTTTCTTTCCAAAGAGCCGGAACCCTTCGTTTTTTTTCAGACCATTTGATTTCATATCCAGACAATGAACCTTCCGATTCTTCTACCCAATCTATCTCTTTTTGATCATAGGTTCTCCAGAAATAGAAGGAAGCCCATTTTTTGTAATAATGCTGTTTTTTCAAGCGTTCTGCCACCACGTAATTTTCCCACAATTCTCCAACATCCTGACGGTTTTCAAGGCTATTAAAATTGCGAATTACCGCATTGCGAATTCCGTTGTCTAGAAAATAATATCTGGCATTTTTAGTGATCTCTTTTCTTAAATTTCTTGAAAAACCTCTTATTTTTTTGAGAATAAATACTTTTTCTAGTAGATCTAAATATCTTTCTACTGTACGCAAATCAAGGTGAAGTTGAGTTCCAAGCTCATTCAAAGACACTTCTTTTCCGATTTGGAATGCAATCAAGCGCAACAAATCATGAATTTTATCTGCCTTGCGAATATCCTGAAATTCTAAAATATCTTTATAGAGATAATTTTCAACTAAACCAATTAATAGTTGCATTTTATCTTCACGGTCTTGAAGAGAAAGCACTTCTGGATAAGACCCTAAAATGAGCTTTTGAGGAAGTTGTGCACGGGAAATATGCAAGGGCTCATATTCTTTAAGCTCTAATTGAGCCATTGGAAAAAGATAATATTCCCACTGACGCCCCACCAAGGGATCGCCTAGTTTTTGTGAAATTTCAAAACTGGAAGACCCTGTCACAAAGACTCGTACTTGAGGAAAATGATCGACAATCAATTTTAGATTTAAACCGATATGCGCCACTTTTTGAGCTTCATCAATAGCTAAAAGAGTTTTTGTTCCAATAAAATGCCTCAGTGTTTCTATCGATTGACTCGAAAGCCAGCCTTCTACATCTTTATTCTCTCCAGACACCACCAGAACCTCTTCCGGAGGAAATGATCGCAGAAGCTCCTGCATAAGCGTTGTTTTTCCAACCTGACGAGGCCCGTATAGAACGACTACCTTACCAGGTCTTATCTTATTTAAAAGCTCTTTTTTGAGATATCGAGGAACAGTGTACATCGCATTTATTTTACCTATATAATCCAATAATTTCAATGAATTTCTGCATTACAATCCAATAATTCCAGTAAATTTCTGCATTAGAGCTTTTTTTTGAAGGTATGCCCCATTTTTTCAACCTTGGTATTGAGATAGTGTTTATTGAAAGGATTATGAGATACCACCACAGGAACAGTTGTCCTTATTTTGATGCCATATTTTTCTAATCCCTTCACTTTAGCCGGATTATTGGTCATAAGATCGAGACTTTGAATGCCCAGATCCTCTAGAATAAGGGCCCCTATTTCGTAGTCTCTGAGATCGGGACAAAATCCAAGTTTTACATTGGCCTCAACCGTATCAGCCCCCTCTTCTTGCAATTTATAGGCCTTTAATTTATTGACCAAACCAATACCTCGGCCTTCTTGTCTGAGATACAAAATAGCGCCACAGCCTGCTTTTTCTATCATGACCATGGCTGCTTCAAGTTGTTCTCCGCAATCACAGCGCTGAGAGTGAAACACATCTCCCGTCAAACACTCGGAATGAATGCGTACCAAAACTGCATTTGGTTTTGAAACATCGCCCTTAGTAAGGGCCAAATGGTCTAACTGATGCAAGGTATCTTGGTAGCAAGTGAGCTCAAACTGACCTATTGCAGTGGGCAGTTGAATGGGCTCTATTTTAACAAGGACCGATTTATCCATGGCGGTAACCCTTTTGAAAAAAGTGATATAAATATTTCCCTATCATATCAAATTCTAAATTGACTTGATCCCCTACTTTTTTAACTGAAAGCACCGTATTGTCTAGGGTATGGGGAATAAGATGACACGTAAACGTTGTTTCCTCTACCTCTACTAAAGTCAGGCTAATGCCATCGATGGTAATGGACCCCTTTGGAATCAACAGATGTCCCCATTCCGGATCATAAACAATACGCACAATTCCAAAGGGATCCTGACGATCCAAGGCCACAAGCGTGCCTACGCTGTCGACATGTCCGCTGACAAAATGCCCCCCCATAGAGGTGCTTGGAGTGAGGCTAAGCTCAAGATTCAATTTTTGTCCTACAAACAGGTTTGAAAAGGTTGATTTCTTCAGTGTTTCTTCCAAAAATTGGACTGTAAAGCTGTTATCTAAGAAGGCAATTGCAGTCGAGCAAACCCCATTAATAGAAATGCTGTCCCCCAGCCTAAGAGAAGCCAATACCGTGCTAGCCGAAAGGGTTACTTCTTGGCCATTCCCCAGTGATTTGACTGACACCACGGAACCTAGCTCTTGGATAATGCCTGTAAACATTTTTCTACTTTACCTTATTTTCTTAAAATTCTCTTCTTCTTTTTGGTTTTATGCACACACCTATTTTTTTTTAGAAAGTGATTCTGAGAAGGTGTTTTAGATTTCCCATCTTTTCAAAGACGGCGCTAACTTCGTTATCTTTTCTGCAAGCCCATACGGAGAAAAACCGTACATAACCAATTCTTCCAAGGCATTCAAAGGACCTACAAACATATCCCGATCGAATACCCTACTATAACAACAGTGGGAGATATCTAAAGAAACTATATTCGGCATTCTTTTTAAAAGATTTTGTAGAGAGTGTGGTTCAATATTTGAACCTTTCAAAGATACTTTTCTTAAATTCGGCAAGGTCATTTTGGATAATTCCACACCCTCTGCTATTTTGAAACAGTCCTCTAGCTGTAAATTCACTATATGCGGCATAGCTTGCAAAAGAGAGTCAAGAATATTACCCGTGATATCACTAGATTTGGCATGAAATGTTGTCAAGGCTGGCAGAATTATTCCCGTCAAATCGAGCCCATCAAGAGTGCGATTATGAGATAAATCAAGCGTTTCCAAACGGGGAGAGTGCTTAAGAATAGTGCGTATGGAACGTCCATTCAAATCTCTGCATGTAAATGTTGTAAGTGTTTCAAGTTCAGGCAAAAGGTCGCCTAGAGGCAGATCTCGATCCCCCAATATTGGAGAAAGATAGGCCAGCTTAGCCTCAAGAGAAGATAACGTTTTTAAATATTTTTGTATTCCAGGCAGATTTCTTGTCCTGAGTGCCACTGTACGCCTGTGCCGAAAAATATTATGTATATCATCCAACGTCAGTACTTTTTCAGGCTCTGCTTCTAAAATCTTCGATACAGACTTGGCAAGAAGAGCATTACCTCTAACACTTATCTTCTTTATATTTTGTGCTCTGCTTAAAAGATCCCGCAAATGATGAGAGCTTATACCACTCTCTTCCACCCCTAATTCCGTTAATTTCATGAGAGGAATTCCTGACAACACAGTGTCTTCACCGCTGCTATAGCGGCAGCTTATTAGAGATAAACTAACTAATGCGGGAGTTCTTTCTAGAAAGGACTGTAGCATCCGCGCGCTTAATTTAGATCCATTCAAAGATACTCTTTCTAAATGTGGCAAGTCTATTCCAGATAAATCTATGGGGTTATCTAAGCCGGTGCAATTTATCAGAGATACTTCACAGATATTCGGCATAGCTTTTAAAAAAGCTTTAAGTCTAGCATCAGAAATGCCACTCTGGTGTATCGAAAGTTTTCTGAGTTTCGTAAAACAAATTCCGGTCCAATCGAGGATATCTAGATTTCTCCAACTGAACAACTCTAAAGATTCTAATTGAGAGGTATGTAGGAGAATCCGTCTCATAGCAACCACCGACAATTGAACATCCTTTAATGTGGTAAGTGTTGAAAGCTCGGGCAGCAAAACATGTATAGGCAGTTCAGGCTCGCCTAATATCGGAGCAAGATATCTCAGTTTGTCTTCAACAGAAGTCATGGTATTTAAATAGAGTCGCATTGCAGGCATATTTCTCTGGTGGAGTGCACTCTGAGCAGGGCTTTGTCCATTGGCCGGACTAACTGTCCATGGCAAGAAATCTTCACCTAATGCCGTCACTGTCTGAGCCAAAGTCTCTGGACAATTGCTTTGAACCGCCAATAAAAGCAGAGACTGCCCGTGTGCTGTATATTGAAAAACACCTGTTCCGCCTCTCTGCTCAGAAGGGATGCCCAATTCAGTATAGGCCTCTATTATCCGTCTAAGCCCTCGCGAATTCCCGCAAAAAGCAGCCCGTTGCAAAGGCGTAAAGCCATCTGGAGCAGCACGGGTCAGCCATGCTTGTTTTTCTGAGACAGAAACATCCCAACGATGTAGATTATCTAAAACACAACAGACGGCGACTCCTGTTTGAGCAGTAGCTGCATGGTCCAACAGATGATGGGTAGACTGCGCGTATAGAACCTGACAATTACAAGGGTCAGATATCACTGTTTTCCAACTGCGGTCCAGGATCAATTTAGACCCACCCCACAAAGCAAGGTGCACCCAGTCCCTTCCATCACATCCAACGGGAGGTATTTTGAGAAAATCCTTCGTAGCCAGTTGTTCAAAGGCAGCTTCATGTGCCATTCGCATTGCAACCGCTAAAAGAGAAATGCCCACTTGAGAAAACTGGGTTTCCCAGATGGAAAGTGAGCTAACAGGCATTTCTTGTATGACCCATTCAGCAAAGTTACTCAGAACCTCTGGACAAAGACGCGCCATTGATAAACCTCTACTCTCTAAACAACCATGGCGTTCGAATGTCTTTAAAACAGAGCCAGGATCTTTTTGTTGATCATCAGCAAAGCAACATATATGAGTTGCAAGGGATAAAGGATCGTCAAAGTGAGCGCAAAGATCGACAGGATTAGCCTCAGAAATAATGTCCGCCTGGGGCGCCCGATAAGACTCTCGAAGTCTTGATATGCTTTCAAGATCTCCAGGGTTTTTTGCAATAGCAATTTGGAGTACTAAATGCCGGATATTATGAATATTGGTGGCATCCACAAAAAGATTCCGATATAGAGGAATTCCAAGTGCTACTAAGCCTGCCATTAATTGAGCCTGGGTCATGGATCTAGCATCCGCAAATAAACACAGCCTTTCGTGATGGGGATCCTCTTTCTTATGAGGCAATAATGCAATAACAGTTCCTTCTATCAAATCCATCTGAGCCTTAGACCCCGTCGAGCAAAGTTTGGCTAGAATCATCTGTTGGAGAGCATTGATTTTTTCTAGACTGGAAGAGGGATCTGGGACTTTATTAAGCATGTTTTGTATACGCTCTAGTTGTCTGACCATAGAGCGCCATTTTGTAGCTTGCCAGGATTCAGAGGCTATACTATCTTCCAATGTCTGACGAAATTTTCTAAAAACATGATCCATTTTTATTGTTTTCTCTGTACAAGGGACAGATTCTAAATCGACATGGTCTCGATCAAATCCCCAAAGCTCGGCTAAAGCATGCGTAGTCATCTGTAGCCCAGATAAATTAATTAAAACAGCCGTCAACAGTGTCGAAACAGAAATATCTTCTGCAGATTGGTTGGTGCGTGCCAATGACGAAGAAAAAAGAACTCTAGACAGTGAATAAACTGGTTTAAATAATGTGATCAAGTCTTTCTTAGCCTCTTGAACGAGGGGGCAACTAGAAGACTTCGTTAACTCTCTTGCGAGCGTAATAAGAGTGGCCAATATCTCCAAAACAGTTTCACTAGGTTGCAATAGAGATTCTAAGAACCGAGGCCATGCTTTAGAAAACTGACAAGCTACTCTAAAGAATTCCTTAGTGCTGGAATTATGAGACGGTAGACTACTAAACAGAGTCCCATCATCAGAAGGTGTTCTGGCTATTATTTTATACATCAGCTGGTTCACCAATAAAGACACCTCACTTCAAACTATTAAATTTTCAAAGAAAAATTGGGTTCTCTATACATTTATCGAAATAAGAATCCAAAAAAATTCAGTTATATAAAAGACCCCCAATGGATCGTTAATAAGTGGATTGTAAAACTTGGCTATCCTTACTATCATTTAGGCAGGTCCACATCCGTTCCAAATGTTAGAGTCCACCAGGAGATCATTCTATGAGAACCTCAAACCCTGTTTTAAGTCGACTGTTTTCTCAGTCTTCAATTTCTCGATCTTATGGCCAGACAATGACCCTTGCGGGCACTGTCAACAAGGCCTTTTTACTTTTGTTTTTGGTGCTTTTTACGGCTTCTTGGACATGGTCACAATTTATAGCCCATGGGCCCTCTTCTATAATGGCGTGGATGCTTGGGGGGGGGATCGCCGGATTTATTGCCGCCTTGGTCACCATGTTCAAACCTCAGCTTGCTCATGTGAGTGCCCCTGTTTATGCTTTGGCTGAAGGGCTATTTCTAGGGGGGCTTTCGTCGATTTTCGAGGCACGGTATCCAGGCATTGTGATTCAGTCTGTGGGCCTTACTTTTGGCACCTTGTTTTGCTTGCTGTGGGCGTATAAATCGGGCTTTATTCAGGTCACTGAACGCTTTAAAATGGGTGTGGTGGCTGCCACAGGCGCCGTGGCATTGATGTATATCCTGTCCTTCATTTTGAGCTTATTTGGAGTCAATATGTCGTTTATTCAGGGAAGCGGACTTTTCAGTATTGGCCTTAGCCTTGTGATTGTAGGGATCGCGGCATTAAATTTGGTTTTAGATTTTGATTATATAGACTCTGGCATCCGCCAAGGTGCACCCGCTCAAATGGAATGGCTTGGGGCTTTTGGCCTGATGGTCACTCTTGTCTGGCTCTATGTTGAGATGTTGCGATTATTATCCAAACTCCGTGAACGACAAAACTAAAAGAAAGGTTTTTATGACTCACCCACTTTCACTCGTCCAGAAACAAGACCCTGATATCGCCCAAGCCATGATGCTTGAATTGGACCGTCAACGTCATAAGATCGAGTTAATTGCTTCGGAAAATTTCACATCGCTCTCTGTGATGCAAGCTCAGGGAAGTTGGCTTACCAATAAATATGCTGAAGGACTGCCCCACCGTCGTTATTATGGGGGATGCGAGCATGTCGATGTCGTCGAATCTTTGGCGATTGACAGGGTTAAAACCCTTTTTGGTGCTGAACATGCCAACGTACAACCTCATTCTGGCGCTCAAGCTAACAGCGCGGTGTTTTTTGCATTACTTCAACCTGGAGACACCCTAATGGGCATGAATTTGGCCCACGGCGGACACTTGTCTCACGGATCTCCGGTCAATATATCCGGTTCTTATTTTAAAGTTATTCCCTATGGCGTCGATAAAGTTAGCGAGCGTATTGACTATGAGGAAATGGAAAAACTGGCCTTAGAAAACAAGCCTAAAATGATCATTGCCGGTGCCTCTGCGTATCCTCGAATCATTGAATTTGATCGGATTGCTAAAATTGCTGCCAAAATAGATGCCCTTTTTATGGTCGACATGGCTCATATTGCGGGTTTGGTTGCAGCGGGGCTTCATCCGAACCCAGTTGAACACGCGCATGTGGTCACCACAACCACACACAAAACCCTTCGAGGTCCACGGGGTGGGGTTATTCTGTGTAAAAAAGAATTTGAAAAGATGATTGATAAAGCTGTGTTCCCCGGCACTCAGGGTGGCCCCTTGATGCATGTCATTGCCGCAAAAGCAGTCGCTTTTAAAGAAGCTTTAAGCCCCGAATTTAAACAGTACCAACAGCAGGTCATTTTAAATGCAAAAGCACTGGCAGAAAGTTTGATTTCGGCAGGATTTGAACTCACGTCTGGAGGCACCGACACCCATTTAATGGTGGTCAAATTACACGAAAAAGGCCTCACCGGAAAAGATGCCGAACGCGCCCTGGATGAAGTGGGCATTACGGCCAATAAAAACACGGTTCCCTTTGATACACAAAGCCCCTTTGTAACCTCGGGAATTCGATTAGGAACCCCAGCGATGACAGCTCGTGGGCTCAAAGAAGCCGACATGGCCCACATTGGACGCTTGATTGCCGAGTCATTAAGCCACATGGATAATCAAGACGTTAAGCATAAAGTTTCCCAAGAGGTTCGTGCTTTAACCGACCGATTCCCACTTTATCCCGAGTTAGGCTAACCCGGGATGACACTTTTACCCAAAATGGGTTTTTTAGGGCCTAAGGGAACTTTTAGTGAAAAGGCTTTAAAAACCTATTTAACCCATACTGGATTGCAGGTAGAGGCGTCTGCTTTTGTGGTTATTACTGCAGCCCTTTCAGAAGGCTATGAATTTCTCGTATTGCCTTGGGAAAATTCAACCGAAGGCTCTATTGTCGAGGCTTTAGATTTTTTGATTGGAACCCCCCACTTTACGATAATAGGGGAAGTCATATTGCCGATTGAACAAGTCTTATTAGCAAAAGCAGGAACCTCGGTCACGGATATCACAGACATTCTTTCGCATCCTCAGCCATTGGCCCAATGCCATGACTATCTACAGGCTCATTTTTCTCAGATTTCCTGCCACAAAGTCTCTTCTACCGCTTATGCCGCCCAGTGCGTATCGAAAGGGGATCATCGGGTACTTGCCGCCATCGGAAATGAAGAATTGGCAGAGATCTATCAGCTCGATATTTTAGCCCGGCACATTCAAGATTCTGAGCATAATTCGACTCGATTTGTCGTTGTCCAAAAAGGGAATGTGCTTCCCCCAGCCACAGGCCATGACAAAACAACTCTGGTGTTTTCTACCCAAAAAGACAGACCTGGAAGTTTGGTAGAGGTGCTTTCCGAATTTTCGCTTAGGGGTATTAATATGACCAGTATTATCTCTCGCCCTGCCAAGAAAAAACTGGGTGACTATTTATTTTTAATCGAGTGTAAAGGACATCAAAACGATGCTTCTTTCACAGAAGCCTTGGCCGAAATTAAAACCAAGACTTCTTTTCTTAAAATTTTGGGATCTTACCCAGAGTGGAGGCCTAACTCATGATTGATCCAAAACGGATTAGAGAACGTTATAACGAGGTAAAAGCCGGTTTCGATGCGCGGCATTACCCCCCTCATTTCTTGGAAAACTTTGTTCGACTCGACTTAGAGTGGCGCCAAGCTCAACAAGAAATAGATCTCCTTAAAAATCAACGAAACCAACTCACCCCCAAGGGTAAACCCACCCCCGAACAATTTCAGAAACTTAAAGAACTCGCCGACACTATTAAATCGAAACAAGATCGCGTTCAAACCCTTGAACAGGATGCCTCACATGCTGCCCTCTATTTACCCAATGTCCCCCACGCGAGTGTTCCTGTTGGCAAAAGTGAAGAAAACAATATCGAGGTTCGCCAAGTGGGGAAACCCCGAGATTTTTCTTTTACACCCAAAGCTCATCACGAGCTTGGAACAGGGTTAAATATTCTTGATTTTGAGCGTGCTACAGCCGTTTCCGGTGCCAGATCGGTCATGTATCGAGGTCAGGGTGCCAAACTTGAGCGTGCTTTGATTAATTTTATGCTCGATACCCACACAACCCACCATGGTTATACCGAAATTATTCCCTCGGTAATGGTCAATTCAGCCTCTATGACCGGCACAGGTCAACTTCCTAAATTTGGGGAAGACAGTTTCAAGCTCACAGACACCGATTTATGGCTCAGCCCTACCTCAGAAGTGCAGCTCACCAACGCCTATCAAAATACCATTCTAAACGAGGAAGAATTACCGCTCAAATTAACCGCCTATACCCCGTGTTTTCGCAAAGAAGCCGGCTCGTATGGAAAAGACATGGCGGGCATTATTCGTTTGCATCAATTCAACAAGGTTGAGCTGGTTAAATTGGTTCATCCTGATCAGTCGTGGAACGAACTTGAAACCCTTTTAAATAACGCCGAAACCATTCTTCAGCTTCTTGAATTACCCTATCGCGTCATTACCTTGTGCACAGGGGATATGGGGTTTACCTCGGCTAAAACCTATGACATTGAAGTGTGGTTTCCCGCCCAAGGAAAATATAGAGAAATTTCTTCTTGCTCAAACTTCCTTGATTTTCAAGCTAGAAGGGCCATGATAAGATATAAGCAGAAGGATTCTGGTAAGGTTCAGTACCTGCATACTTTAAATGGGTCAGGGCTTGCTGTTGGTAGAACCTGGGCCGCTCTAGTGGAAAATTTTCAAAATGAAGACGGCAGCATTTCTGTTCCTGATAAGTTGAAACCCTATATGGGTAGGGAGTTATTATCGTGAAAAATCCAGAAAAAGAAGTGCTTAGAGAACGCAATAAAGTGTTCATTCACTTTTTTAAGGCTTTGGCCAATGACGAGCGCATTCAAATTGTTCTGCTGCTTAAGCAAAATACTGAAATGTTCGCTCAAGATATTGAAAAACACTTTTTTTTAGAGCAATCAACTACCTCTCACCATTTAAACACCTTGCGCCGCGCAGGCATCACCAAAACCCGGAAAGAAGGTCGTAAAATTTTTTATTCGATCGACTATGACACGTTCAACCAAATTTCAAAAAACTTTATGGATCTATTAAAATAAATCAATACATTTTCCAAGGTGGAATCGTCGATAAGAAAGAGCATATGAACGACTTATACCCAGCTTTAAATGAGGAAAGCGATGAGGCTCTGTTTTTAGACGACGAACCCGCGTCTCCTGTGAGCTCTGACAAACAGGTACTCTTCGAAAGTACCTTGAGGCAATTATTGCCCCATCTGGGCAGCGATGAAGTTAAAATTGTGGTCACTCAAGTGATGGTTGCTCTCAAACTAGAGGGCATTCTAGGTGTTGACCTCTCCCCTCGCGATAAAAGAATGGTCAATGTCATAAAAGAGTCTATTTTGATGGAACCCACCAAAAAACGCGAGGCGCTTCGGTTAGCGCAAAAGCTTTTAAAGTAGGCATGCTATGAGCGGCTATAGTCCCGATCCTTTTCGATCACTTCCCTCTGAAGCCCTTGTCCATATGGCAAAGGAAGCCCTTGACGAGGTTGGCCATTTTCCTGACCTCAAAAAGCAATTGGATGATATTTTAAGAAACGATTCTCCTCCTAAAAGTTTAGAAGATCCCCATAGTGGGAATGGATTATACTAAAGGGAGATTTTTATGGACATCCACAGTATCAATACCGTATCCCAAGCGCAAAAGGCGAAACCTGCTTCGGCTGAGCATTCGGTCGAGCATTCGGCTGCTTTTTCTCAAACATTGCACCATGCAACCGAGTTAGCGGCCACTCAGATTTTTGCAGCAGAAGAAGGACAAAAAACCCGATTTAAGCAAAAAAAACTTGAAATACATTCCCTATCTGAGCTTACTGAAGAGGAAGAAAGCGACTCTGTCTATACAACCGTTCAGAAACTCAAAGAAAAAATCAAAGACCTTGTCCGAATGGAAAGACAGTACCTGGGGTTATGAACCGGTTTTTTTTGAGTCTGTTTCTGCTTTTGGCTAGCCCTCTTTATGCCGCTGATTTTGAGCCTGGAGTTTTGCTTGTCAAGCTCAAACCTACCACTGGATTATCCTCGTTTAAAGAGTCTCAGGAAAGGGACCGATTAAATACCCGCTATGGGCTGATGAGCGCTGTCCCTGTTCAAGTCCCTACATCGAGCCTTTATCTCTATACATTTTCACCTTCCGCCGATATGGTAAGCCTTGCAACACAGTATCAGGCATTAGACAGCATCGACTATGCCCAACCTAATTATTATGTCTATCCAGACACCGTCACATGCAACCTTACTGCATACAAGGATATCTTATTGCTTCCGACCCATTCTGAGGTCCTTGTAGCGGTTATGGAAACCCCTTCTTCCCGGCAGGCCGTGATTAAAAAATTAAATCCTAAGGCCTCGTTAATTCCCCTTTTTTTGTCCGACCACCCCACACAGCTTGAGTTAGCCTTGGTATTTTACGATGCGGTTAGGCTCAAAGCTAAACTTGCAAGTTGCGCATGGAATGGCGATGTTTACACCCATATTTTGAAAGAAGCGATCGCCTATGCACAGGCTAAACAGGTCTTAATTATTTCTCCGCTACACATCGAGGGGGTCATTCATCCCTCTGATTCTTTGGGGACACACCCTATGACAGGAATTCTCTCCAGGCTTTACTCTTACAAATCAGAGCTGACTTCGAAAGAAGTCAAAAGTCTTCTTGAAACCACCTCTTCGGACACGCCCAACATTCGGGCCATTTACGCACGAATGGAAGTTCCGCAAGAAGACATTACCCCTCCTCCTGTTGAAGACACCACTCCCCTTTGGTTAAAAATAATACGTTTCCCCCTTACCCTTGCAGAAGGTTTCTTTAGCTTCTTTCAATAATGGCCTATCAAGACCGTCTTTTTTCCCCTTATTTTCATGCTGCCGACTTTTTCTTTTTCTATGTCTTTTTTCTATTGAATCATTGGATTTTTAGAGTCCAAAAATGGGAAGATTTTTTCTTGGAAGCACTCAAACTTGAACTCTTTTACATCGACGGAGCATGCCAACATTCGGGTTATTGCTGTCAGAATATCACGATCTATAAAAAAGGCATTCGTATAGATACCCCTTCTAAATTTAACGCTCTTTGCAAAAAAGAGCCTGTCTATACCCGTTTTACGCCTACGATTGAAAGAGAAGGCATTCAGCACTTCAATTGTCAGTGTCTGCTTCCTAACCAGTGGTGTTCTGACCATTCAAACCGCCCTTCCTTATGCAAAAATTATCCGGCAAGCAATTTTATTTCAGATCTCCCTTTCTATTCGGGTTGTGGCTATGTCGTGAAACAAAAGCCACTCCCAACCTGGGCAAAGCATCCCTCTCTGAGCTCACTTATTAAAGAAACCAACACATTGCATCAACGCGCTTAATCTAGGCCATGTTTAGAAGTTTTATTTCAAGGGAATCCTTACTATTAGTAAAGGAGGTGAGGATTATGATGGAGCCAAAACACATCTTAATCGGCATTATCGTTCTGGTTATAGTAGGAGTAGGGGCAAAGTTATTGGGGTTATTCTAGAAAGATAATGCAGCAAGCGGCGACAGGGTTTTAGCTCTGTCGCCGTTTGATTAGGTGACACGGGCACTCTGTGTTTATAATAGTGACATTGTCGCATGAGAGCCACACTTTTTTTACTCCTTTTTTTCTTTTGTTTTACCCCAACTTGGGCCGCCTCTGTTGAGCACATTCCTTTGCTTAAAGTATCGTACTTAGGCAAAGACCTTACCCTGGAAAATGGCCTGATTAAAAAAAATGGGACTCTCTATATTTCTATTCAAGAATGTCTTCCCCATTTAGGCGCCACCATGACCTATTTGCGCAAAGAAGATGCCTTCCAAATTTCTTTTCAAAAAAACACTACCCGATTCCAATTTGCCCCCAATACCTACGAATACTGGGTTAACCGTACCCAATCTTTTTTTTCGGCGCCACCCATCTACTCTGAGAACGTTCTATTTGTCCCCCTGGGAGATTTTTCTCGTCTCTCGGCTTCTTGGTTGAAGAAAAAGGAAATCGTGTCTGTATCTCAAAAACAACCCCTTCTGCGTCATTGTCATCGAACCCCACCGCCTCTGTCACCCTATTATGGGGAGGGAAACACTATATTTTAGAAGAAACCTTTCTCAAAGAAGGTTATTTATGGGCGAACATGGGCTCTGTTTTTTCCGAAGAGGGTATTCCCATGCCTGTCACAAACAACATTTCTGTCATTCAAAAAAACGGACACCCCTACGTACAACTGGCCTCTTTATTTAAAAGCTTAAATATGACTTTTTCTTACAACAAAGAAACCCAAGTAGCTACGGTTTTAAGTCAGATTTATGCCATCCGAGTCAACAAACACTTTCATACTGCCCATTTACAACTGTTTTCTCACGGCAGTTTACAACCCAACAAACCTCTTCCTTTAAGCTCAGGAAAGGGATTTTATCTCGACATTCCTCAATCAGAAAAAAGACTCAAAAACGACATTTCTCTTGAAGATTCTCCTATTGCCAAAATTGACTGTCGGCCATTGAATGATTCCACGGTTAGACTCACACTCATTTTGAATGAAGCAGTGGGCTATTCTTCGCTCATCCCTACCCCTTTTGGAGGTGAAATTCGGTTTTATAACCCGATTCAAAGCATTAAAGAAAGGCATGAAACCAACAGTCAAACGGTCCATATTAAGGGCCGTTTTCCCATTTTATATTCCGTAGGCCTTTTTGATCACCCACGCAGACTCGTCCTGGACATTCCTGATGCTACTTCTCAAATCGCGCCCTTGGTTGTGAACAATCCTAAGGGTGTCTATTACACCCGCATTCGCAGTTCTCAGTTTCAAATTAATCCCTCTAAAACCCGCATTGTTTTTGACCTTACCAAAGCCAGCGCTTTCACTTTTCACCGAGAGGGAAACCGTTTAGATGTCACCTTCACAGAAAACAGCACTGCACCCTTGACACTATTGCCTGTTACAACCAACTCGGTTGTGGTCAAACCCCCTCCCAAACTCCTCCTTTTAGAAAACAAAGTCATCGTGATCGATCCCGGTCACGGAGGAGATGATCCCGGGGCCTTAAGCCACACCAAAGAATTTGAAAAAGAGTTTACTCTCGATATCTCCAAACGTCTCCAAACCCTTCTCACCCAAGAAGGGGCCTATGTGATTATGTGCAGAGAAGGTGACCAAAACCCTACCCTCGAAGACCGAACTCGAGTGGCTAACATCAATAAAACCGATATCTTTATCAGTGTTCATATCAATTCATTCTTCAATTCTTTTTCTGTGGGCACTGAAACTTACTATTACAAAAACCAAGACAAATTACTCACCGAATTGATTCACGAAGAACTTATTAAATCTCTCCAACTCCCTGATAAAGGCATCAAAAAAGCAAGGCTTTATGTCCTTAGAAATTCCACCATGCCCGCAACCCTCATTGAACCGTTGTTTATCACCAATGAAAAAGAATTTGCGCTATTGAAACAAGCCTCATTCCGACAAAAAATTGCAGAGTCCGTGACAAAAGGGGTAGAGAGGTATTTTAGAAAACATTAGCCTTGGCTAGGTGGGGACCGCCTTCAAGCGAAATAGTGACTAAAGCGCTTTTTTATAGAGCTCCAGACAGAGGGTTTTGGAATATCATGCCGAATAAAAATAGCAAACCCATTTCGGAGTCTTTTATTTTCACGAATAAGCTGATAATTGGAATCTTTTTTTAGGGCCTGCCAATTAGCATAGTTTTTTATGTCATGAATATCGTCTAAAATAATAACCTTGGCACCATAAATTTGTTTAAGTTCAGATTCTCCACTAAACGCACTCCCGTCAATTAAAACACAGTCAAATTCTGAAATACCAGAATGGCGCTTAATGATCTGTATACCTTCTTGAGGGATACTCTGTTTTAGAATATAATCCGAATCTTGTAGCAACCAGGATTGTACGTCTTCTAATGAATACTGATTTAACCCTGTGCGATAACGTCGATAAAACTCAGACACCTGTTCGAAATTCAAAAATTTATCTACTGGAACAGAAGAGACATTATATGGAAAAAACCAAGGGTAAGCATATCTATTTTTTAGCGCAGAGTATCTCTCCTTCGAGACTTCCACTGAATAAAGCTGACAGTTTTTTTTAGAGGCTAAAATCCCCTTTACGAAGGCCTCTGTGCTGCCTTCCCCAGAGGAGGCACCTATCTCTAAAATCGTGCTTATAGGAAAATGAATAATCGTCTTTATAATGGCATGATAGAATGCATCGTTTTTTATTTCGGGTTCAATAAGTTGTGAAAGTGACATAGAATAGACGAGAAGGATATCAAATTTTAATACTCATTACCAGAAAAACTTATTCCTTCAGAAAGAGGCTGACCGATTTATCTTTTCTTCAAAGCACTATTTTATTGGGTCACTGAATATTTTTATTTGAGAGGCCCCGTCTCTATTCAAAAAAACACACTCCTTTTGGTTCGATTAGACGGTATTGGGGATTATGTGTTATTTCGAAATTTTATTAAATCTCTATCTGCTTCTGAAAGATATCGAGGCTACCGACTGACACTTTGCGCTAATCACGCTTATAAAGATTTGGCAGAAACCCTTGATTCTGACTTTGTCTCTGATTTCATCTGGCTAAATCAGGACGCATTGGTCAATCAGGTTTCTTATCGAAAAAAATGGTTATCAGTGATTCGTGCACGTGGTTTTGAAGTTGTTATACACCCCACTTTTTCAAGAGATTATTTTTCTGGGGACAGTGTCGTTAAGGCCAGTGGATCTCACATTCGAATTGGGAGCCAGGGAGATTATTATAATACACCCCGATGGCTATCTCGTCTCTCGAATCAATTTTATACCTTTTTGATTCCAGTAAACTCTACATTGTGCTTTGAGTTTGAACGCAACAAAACATTTTTTGAGCACCTTCTTGGTGCAAAATTTTTGGAATCACTTCCGCATATAGAATTCACAAACGCGACTCAACCCTTTACCAAACCCACCCTTATTCTTTTTCCAGGAGCAGGTCTTCCGTCCAATCGCTGGCCTTTGGAGTCCTATATAAAATGCGGAGAAGCGCTTCAAACTCGCTATGGCCTTCACGTCATTATCGCAGGAGATTCACACACACTTCACTCTATTAGGGCTTTTTTCAAAAAATACCCTCACCCGTTTAGCCAATCACTTGTCACTACGCGCTCACTGACAGAATTAACTCATTTTATTGCAGGTTCTACATTACTTATCTGCAATGACACAGGGGCTGCACACATTGGAGCCGCGCTCAAAAAGCCCACTTTATGCGTTTCAAGGGGCAACAACACGGTTCGCTTTCACCCCTATCCGCCTGGAGATCATTCTTTCCGGGTGATCTATCCTGAAGGAATCCGCCTTCCAGCCAATATTTCCTGCATCACGTCTGAAAAGGTGGTACTGTTGGCTGAGGAGATTCTTTCACAATTAGGGTATTAGTCTTTCCCCATTTTCCCGTGTTTGATAAGAGTTTGGTAATGTTCTGTGGAAACTGAGTTTCCCTCTGAAGCAGCTTCCATCTATCCAAAATACCTTCGTGATCCCCATACCACTCGTTTTTAAAGGCCACATCTTTTTCGAAATAATAAGCATAGTGTCGGAACCTCGGGTTCAACAGGACTTCTTTGCCGTTTCCTCCTTCTAATAAGGGGGGCTCATGCGCCTGATAATATTCGCCCGCCCAGTTCCAAAGCCGTCTGTAGGGACATGCGTAACCTTCTCCCCAATCGCCTTTTGCAAGCAAATCTTTTCCTACAAAAAAATCACAGTAGAACAACCCTGTTTTGCCTCTTTTTAATATAAGTTCTTTTTCGGCATACTCCATTTGTTTTATGGTCCATTGCTCATCACAATCGATTTCCCACAAAAAACAGCTTTGCGTTAGTGATTTCACCACTTCAATTGCAGCATTAATTTTTGCATCTTTACTTTCCCATACGCCATTGGCATATTTACATATCACTGAGTTATATTTTTTTTCCAGGTCTTCTAGAAAAGGTACAGTCCCATCGATAGAAGCTCCATTGTTGTGATAGGTTTGCTGCATGGGCTTGCACCAAGAGGTACTTCCTTGATTGTCATTAGCGCCTTCAATAATAATCCAATAATCCAAATGTGAGGCGAGGTATTCTGCGTAGTCGTGGTGGGTAAGGTGGTGAAGTCCATTCAAGATAATCGTATAGCCTATGCGCAATGAAGGAATCGGATAAGCTGTTCGAAAGTATTTTGAGATTATCCCCATAAGCGTTTCTTTTTTCCGCTATATGCAGTGATAAAGGCATATAGTTTTTTTGCATCTTCCCTGCGTTTGAATTTAAGGGCGGAATAAATTCTAAGTGGACCCTCTGCCTTTAATTTTGCGAGGCGTTCTTGATGGGTAATGTCCAATTCAGATTTTCCTACGGCAGGATGCAGGTGTTCGATATACATTTCTGGAAGATAGTGGACTCGCTTTATGTGCTTGGCGATGTCTGTGAGCCATAGATCTGTGCAATCTGAATAGAAAAAAGGAGGTAAAAAATAGCCCACCGTTTGAATCCAGTTCTTATGTAAAAAACCCAAGGTTCCCATGCGTTCGTTTTGAATCCCATCTTTTCCATACACAAATAAAATTTTGTCTGGGCACTGATCAAACGCCTGCGTGACCAGGCTGTCCCAACCCTTGGTTCGAAACACCGCATCGTCGCCGCACTGCATATGAATGTCGTAGGTAGCTTCTCGCGACAGAACATTCCAAGCTTCACTGAGTGAAATTCGAGGTCCCACTATGGTTTTGATTTGGGGAGAAGTAAGGGTTTTGACCCGTTCTATAGAAACCACATCATCAAAGTCGATATACAGGGACAGTTCTATTCCAGCCAGATTCTGGGCCGTGTGAACAATTGATTGCCACAAGCGGCTAATCGAATCGGGGCGAGCTCGTGTAGGAACAAGAATAGAAATCATAAGTGCTCTCAAGTATACTGTTCTGTATGGCTTTGTCTACCCGGGAATTTGATTTGGTTATTGTCGGTTGTGGACTTTTTGGTGCCACGATTGCCCAGCAATTTATTCAAAACAATCGCAAGGTGCTTATTCTTGACAAACGCCCCCATATTGGAGGAAACGTCTATACCGAATTAGTAGAAGGCATTCAGGTACATCGTTACGGAGCACACATCTTCCATACTTCTAATCAAAAAATATGGCAGTATGTCAATCAATTTTCCCGATTTAACCATTTTGTCAATCGCCCGAAAGTACGCTATCAGAATCAACTTTATTCCTTCCCTATTAATTTAATGACCTTGTCCCAACTTTGGGGCGTCACAACCCCAGAAGAAGCCAAAAAAAAACTAGAGACGGTTCGTATTCCATGCGACTCACCTCGAAATCTGGAAGACTGGATTTTGTCACAGGTGGGGAAAGAAATTTATGAAACGTTTATCAAGGGCTATACTCAAAAACAATGGGGACGCCCTCCTGCTCAGCTTCCCGCCTTTATTATTAAACGCTTGCCTATCCGCCTGACCTTTGATGACAATTATTTTAACGATCCCTATCAGGGCATTCCTATCGGAGGCTATACCCCGATGATTCAAGCTATGATTCAAGGCGCTACACTAGAACTCGGAGTCGATTTCTTTTCCGACCGCGAGGTCTATCGCGCACGGGGAAAAAGGCTTGTTTTTACAGGCAGTATTGATGCCTATTTTAACCATTGCTTTGGTCATCTTGACTATCGGTCACTGCGATTTTCTACCCAAACACTCCCTCAAGAGGATTTTCAAGGAAACGCCGTTATTAATTACACCGAAGAAAAAGTACCCTTTACCCGAATTTTAGAACATAAACACTTTGAATTTTCTCCACCCTCTCCCAAAACAGTGATTACCCACGAATATCCTCAGGCCTGGACCCCTGAACGAGAACCCTATTATCCCATTAACGATGAAACCAATATGCGTCTTTTTCATAAATATAAAGCGTTGGCAGATCAAGAAAAAGACGTATTTTTTGGAGGGCGCCTTGCTGAGTACCGCTATTATGATATGCATCAAGTTATTGCATCGGCACTTAGTGCTGCGAAAAATATGTTACACTTTCATTCCTTATGAACATGATGGGTCCTTTTCACAATCGTATTTTGGTCTTGGCTCCCACCCATAACTATTTATTTCCCCTCCGACTGTACATGGCCTCGCTTTTAGCTGTTTTAGAATCTAGAACCGATGTTAGCGTGGTGGTATTAGACGATGTGTCTGATGCCCCTACGAGGGCCTTTTTATCGTCGCTGTCGCATCGCCATTTAGAGGTGCGATTTCTGAGCAAGGTGGGTTGGAAAGCTCACAATATCAACCATTTTATTCGGACAGAGCTGTCTGAAGACAACCTTCCACGTGTTCTTTTGTCGATTGATTCTGACATTAGCTTTGGCCCAGACAGCTTTAATCACTTGATAGAGGCTGCCCAAAATATTCCCAACTGTGGGATGTTAAGTATGCGTTATACCCAAAACCGGTGTAATCCTGAAAAGCATCTGTTTTTTCCAGCTCAACGCTGTCACGGAAAAAATGGGCATATTTATTCTGTTAAAAGGCCCTTTTTATGCAATGTTGCAGGCGGGTGCATTGCCTTACCTGGCACATTGATTCAAGAACTGGGTTTTACACTTTATCCCAAGGCAGAAGGCCAATTGAGGTATCCGGATGATGCCTTTTTGTATGATATTTTAAAGAAAAAAAATCGGGTTTGCGGCTATTTAAACGGGGCATTGGCCACACATTGGCGTTCAGCCGACATTACTGAGTATTAGCGTATGCTGCAGGATTATCGTCGACTTAAAAAAGTATCTACCTTTTGCCTTAAATTAAAAACACTCATTGACTCAGGCATTCCCCTTGCCACGGGCCTTCAAAGCCTTGCCCATGACGAATCGGATCCCCATTTCAAGGCCCTCATTGAGCGCCTTTCTGACCACTTGTATGCAGGCGAGGAATTGACTGCTGGAATTGGACTCCTACTTCCACATGGGGTTCCTTTTGATTTGTCTCGGTCTCGATTTTCTGGGAACGTCTCTGTTTTACTCACACAACTTTCAGAGTATTATGCACAGAAGGTTTTAGAGGTAAGCACTCTGTTCAAAAAACTGCTTTACCCCTTTTTTTTATTGGCGGCAATGTGTGGCCTTTTAGGATTTATAGGGGGCTTTTTGATTCCGTCATATTCGACCTTTTATTCGAATATGGGCATTGCATTACCTTTCGGGCTGACACTTATTTTAAATGTCACTCAAGGGATTGGATTATGGGTATGTCTAGGCGTCTTAATTTTAGCCGTGGCATTTGGATTTCAGCCTCTCAAACGCAAGCTTTATGGCTGGTTTTTCTCTCAGACACTTACTGATTTTGTTTGGATGATGTCTGTCTTTTTACAAAGCGGACTTCCACTCAAACAGGCTTTAGCATGTTTTGAATTTTCACCCAACAGTCCTCTTCATCGTGACTTTCAAAAATTTCACTCCCACTTTTTGTCGGAAGGCCTTTTTTCAACAGCGTTTAACACCCATTTTACCCTATCTAGCTATCAACAAGAGTTGATTCTTCATGCAGAGAAGTCAGGCGAACTGGCCCACTTTCTCTTATTGGTTGCGCACGAGCTCAAAGAACAAGAGCTTGTTCGCATTCAAACGGTCTTAAACCTTGTGCAACCCATTCTTTTACTTCTCATGGGACTTTTGATTTTTGGATGTGTTTATATGATGTTTTTACCTATTTTAAGCACCTTGAAGCATGTGCTTTAATAAGTGATCCTACCTAGTCGTCTGAGTCGCTGCTGCTGCCTGAGGAACCCTTTCCAAAAAAATCCCTTATATTATCTTCGGTTACACCTTCCACTGCTTCTTTGAGAAGATCACCAAAGTGTCCACTAGGGAACATAGCATTCTCCTCCATCGTAAGATATGAGTTTTTTACTACAATCGTATTCTTAAGAATTTTCACCGTGACAGGACATGTGTTCTCGTAGCCGATCGTCCAAGATAACACACTTCCCCAATCTGTCCCTGGTATGGATCGGAGTCTTTCTAAAAAGAGTGGCAACTCTTTTTCATTTTTCAAATAATGAGGAACTCCCTCCTCGGAACAAGAGAATAAGGCTTCTTCAAGGTGTTCTGTTTTGTCAGGCCCTTTGGGAATAAGAGCACTTAAAGCTTGATGTTCAGGATCGTAGTTATTAAATACCCATCGATTCTCGATAACCCAGGTTTTTAATTTATCTGGATTATTTGATTGGATCAATGCCCTGATAGTGGCAACAGAAGAACTCGCGACTGGCAATGGCTGGGCCGCTTCAGGAAGAGAGGGTCTTTTAAAAGAGTCATCGATGGATATACCTAATGCAGCAGTCTTCTGCCTTAGGTACTCTTGCAGGCTGGAATTTTCACAAACACAAGCAGCTATATAGAGTCCCGTCCAATCGTCCCTGTAACGCAAATTAAGGGCCTCCAGTGTCTGAGGGGACTGAGCTAAAACCACAGCATCTATCGTGGGATGTCCTTTGGTCACAGTCCGAATCAGCCAACGTTTTGCGACGTCAGATAGGTTTGTATTCGTTGCTATATCCCCCACCAAAATGAGTGTCCGAGAAGCATAAACTTCTTTGCTAAGACCTGGATGAGCACATCTCTTTTGCAACATCCACATATGCGCACGGGGCCGCTCATGGCGAGAGATGTCTTGGTGAACTCCAAAAGCATCTAGAAGTGCCAGAAAATGATTCTGAAATCTGCCTAAAAGCTCGTCTTTTTTATCTGAAACGGAAAATAAAATATCGATAAAGAATAATGCATACTGTCGTTTCTGATCTTTACTCATTTCACCTCTAAATAGTACGTTTGCAATTCTATCCATTTTGGCTGCAAATTTTTGTGGCTTAAACCGGATCATTTCATTGAAAGTTTCATCATGAATTTTCTGTAGCATTTCCCATGTTCCTGGGCTAAAGCCATTTAGAATACTGGCTCTCGCCCATCGAAAAACAGCACGGATTGTTTGAGCAGGATTGGGATGAAGCACTATTTTTCTTGAATAGCAGTAATCGCCGATAGTACTCAAGTCTGGAACTGAAAGTTCTGGAATACAAGAGTGTTCTTTCCACTGCCAGCCCCCAAATTCAAGCGGCTGGCCCTTAGAGCCCATAGTTTTTCTAAGACCGTCTAAATATGCGGGGTTTTGAAGTGTTTTTGGATCAGGATATGCATCCGGCATTAAGATACAAACGCGTGCACCCTCTATAGTTGAGTATATTTTGGGATATACCCCCTGAAGAGGCAATTCTGTTAGTGTTATATCTACTTTGCCATCGAAAGCAACGAAATGCGTTCCGACGCCAGGAACATACTGTTGCAACTCTTGACCTTTATAGGTAGTTCCTTCCCACGAGGATTCAGAATGAACAAGTAGATCCCAGTCGCTTCTAGGACCAGGATTTGTAACCTGACTTCCGTAGAGAAGAAACGTTAACCTCTTCAAATGGGCTGGCGCGCTGTGCACTGATTGATGCAGACATGTCGCTATGACCCAACCTACTTCGGCAGGTAAGTTCGGAAAAGTCCTATTTTGATCCTCTGTAAAAGTTGGGCCATGATAACGGGGTAAGGGTATCATTTTAAAACTGAAAGAGGTCAATTTGGAACTCTTTCAGCCAAGGCCGCATGTACAGCTGCTAGCTGTTCGATATAGTCCCTATTAACACACTCATATAAGTCACGGCGCGCCTTCGCGGCACGGAGAGCGAATTGTTTGATTCCAGGTTGAATCTTACCCCCTAGCCTCTGAGATAAAGGACTCTCTGGGTTTTTGAGGCTGTCGGTTAATGTGCCCATTGCTCTCGCTGAAACGACAGCTGGATCCTCGAATAGCTGTTGAAGAAGTCCGTGCTCATCTTTAGCTAGTCCTGTCGCGATATTCCTGATAGCCACAGGAGCCTCACTTATCAATGCTTCCACATCTGCCATCGTTTGTCCCTTTATCAGACACGTACGTACCCACCCTGTGACAAGACTATCCCTTGCGGATCTAGAAC
Organism: bacterium; assembly: GCA_023249195.1. Lineage (GTDB taxonomy): Bacteria > Margulisbacteria > Marinamargulisbacteria > SXXA01 > JAHFDB01 > JAHFDB01. The sequence goes on from JAHFDB010000024.1 coordinate 26,035, forward strand.
CAGAGGCCATTTTCTCCCTCCGATTTTCACCAGACTGGGTTTCTCTTTGGGCTATTCCTGCTTCAACAAACCCATACCAAGCGTCTCCATACGTACGGACCATTCTAATGGTGTCACTCGCACGACAAAACTCGAACGTTTCTAGGAGAAAGCGAATAACTGTCCGATCTACTGTTGAGGTATCTAGGTCTAGTACACCTTTGATCTTGTCCGTATGTTTAGCTAAGTGAGATAGCAGCTCTAAAAGCTCCCTAAAGGGGAGTTTAAGGATATGTCTCCCCCTTCCGGACGCCTTGGCAGAACGGATGGTTTTTGCAAGCACATCAAAATGGGCGATTGCCTCTATTGCAAGTGCGCATGTCCAGAGTGCCGTCTGATCTCCGACTTCTTCAGCACCAACGTGCCATGTACTTGTCTGTCTTAGTCTCTCTAAAAGAGCAAGTGCCCCTATAGCATCATTGTCAGTATAAGCTTTCCAGGCCTGTCTGATCGGTTTCTCTGGGGCTGGAAAGGTCTTTTCCAGCCAAGCCGTGAAGGGTGCTTGTGGATGATGTACGGTTGCGTGATCTACAGGACTCGCTTCGACGACGACATCATCATCATCATCACTACTACTACTACTGATACCTGAGGCTTCGACTGGTTCCTGCACATGAATGGTAACCGTGGCTGTTGCGCCTCTTGTACGGTGACTAGGAGGCTTTGTGGCAAACATCTCCCACAGTTCCTCGTCACTGTACATAGGGGCTAGCAAGGCATTTCCTGCAACTGCCCTTGCGATAGCTGCGTCGATGTCAGCAACAGTGCGACCGACCCCTTCCACTTGACTTGGATATGCAGACTCCCAAATTTCTACAGACGAGGCTGTGCTTGAAACAAGTCCCATCAAAGCCATTATCATTACTTTCCCTGAATCCTCAATGGGTCTACTTAAACCCTCTAGAGATCCGACAACACTTTTTAGAAGAGACAAGAGTAGCCCATTTAATTTTTGTAGACATTCTCTCTCTAGAAAGATTCTTAATTCATTATTAACCTTAGCGACGCCGAGATATTCAAATAAATTCTCGATCATGGTGCTTAGTTTGACACAGATTAATTTTAGCTCAACCATTCCAGCTTCATTAGAAAAAAAGGATTCACCACGACAGGTTGCTACATATTCTGTACATCTATCAAACAAGACGCCGGCATCACGAAGCACAACGACTTCCATTGGCTCCCCTGCTAACAACGCTATACATACCTCCATTAGGTCTTGCGAAAGATATCCCGTTAGCGAGAGCAAGGCCTGCAATTTCGCCAATGCAACAGGAATAAATATACGAGCATCACCTCGAGGGGTGAGCTTACTGCGCAGCGCCCAATATTCGTGCAAGACAAATACAGGAACGCTACCGGATACGATGCTTTCTTGCATACGAGCTAGCTTTGCATTTAATGGCCCCTTAAACGCTAGAGGCATTTCGATCTGATTACAGAATCTCGATAAATACATAACAATATAAGCAGGGTGGTTAGTCCAGAACATTCCGTTGCTAAAAAAATAGGTTTGCTGAGTAGGTTCTTGGGTAGTTAGCACCATGCCTAAAAAACACTTAACAAATTCGTCTTGACATGATTTTCCGAAGCTTTCTACACGCCTACCTATATGATGAAATTTATTTATTACCCCCAATACTTCGACATATAGATGAAAGCAGATTTTTCTCTGTTCGTTATTGAATCCTTCACGAAAAACACAAGTAGCAAGGCGCCGTGCCAGAACAATCGCACATAAGAAATCCCGTTTAGATGTCTTACTAATCTCTGGCAACTTGCTATCCTGTCTTGATTCAGGAAGTGTCCGTATGGTGCCATTAGAAAGAAAAGCATCTAAACTCTTCAGCTGTTTAACAACAACATTGTATAATTGTTTTTGCAACGCTGCGAGAAATGCATCTGCAGTCTTAATTTCGTTCTCACTCAAAAATCTCAACAGTAAGCTGTGTACTTTTGTAGATTGAAGATTTGTCAAGACAGATGCCATAGGGACCATTTTTACAGCCCTGCTACTACAGCATGTTCTTAAGTCTTCTAAAGAGACCGTCCAACTCTCAACTGCCTTAGCAACAGGAGATTCAGCATCTCGAGTATGTTTGCCTTCTTTAGTTTTCCCTTTTCCGTCTGTTAAAGCTAGCGTTTCTTCAGGGGGATTGAGTTGAAGATCAACACTTACAGGTGTCCCTTCTGGTGTAAAAGCTGAGTAAGAGATACCTCCCGTTTTCGAATCAGCAGTAAATTGAAATGGAAAATCAACTCCTAATTTTATTAATAAGGCAGCTGCCTTTTCAGGGACCGCGAAGGATATACCACGAATCATCGCCCCATCATCCTTACTTGAAGCAGTTACTCCTTGTGCATGGTCGCCTATCTTTATCTCTTGCCTAACATCTTTTTGCATCTTAACAAAAACATCTA
>JAHFDB010000025.1:0-25065 GCA_023249195.1 bacterium
TATATCGGGACGTCCATTCATTAAGGACACAATGATATAGACCATATTAGGGTCGTTAAATAGTCGAATATCTTCCTGAGACAACCGAGCTGGTGAGGCCGGATGAGAGTGATAGACAGCGACTAATTGACGCCCTTCATTTCGGGCTTGTTTAAGCGCTGAAAATTGTTCTTTAGGATCAAAAGTAAAGTGTTCTGGGCTATTGTCACTGTTGGTCATGGGCGTAAACACTTCGATTTGACCGGGTTGTCCAGAAAGATAGCCACAAGATTCAATCGGCGCAAGGCCCTGGGCATGCACGATGAGTGCCTCATAAATCTCTTTGGGAATTGTCATGGTTACATCTGTCATAAATTAGGCCTTTTTTAATTCACACACAGGAAGTTCATAGTCAATCAACGAGGTAATCGTCGGATGATCAGAACAAACCGCGCATTTTGGATTTTTCTTAAACGCCACGTTTCTAAAATTCATTTTCAAAGCATTAAAAATCAAGAGTCTATTGGTGAGTAAGTCACCAGCACCCGTAATAAATTTCAAAGCTTCCGTGGCCTGAATGGTACCTAACATACCCGCAATAGCCCCTAAAACCCCTGCTTGGCTGCAGGTTGGAACCGCATTTTTAGGTGGAGGCGCATCAAAAATACATCGGTAGCACCCTTGACCAGGAACGTGGGTAAAGGTTTGACCATCAAAGCGTAAAATACCTCCGTGTGAATAAGGCTTTTTAGCCATCACACAGGCATCATTGATCAAAAACTTGGCAGAAAAGTTATCGGTTCCATCAATAATAAAATCGTACTGAGATATTAACCCCATAATATTTTCTGATGTAACCACATCTTCGTAGGTGATCACCTTCACATCTGGATTGATTTGGTTCATTTTGTCCTTGGCGGATTGAACTTTTGGGCGTTTCAAATCTTGTGTAAAGTGAATAACTTGTCTTTGTAAATTAGATAAATCTACCCTGTCACCATCAATAATGCCTAAAGTGCCGACGCCTGCTGCAGCTAAATAAAGGGCAATCGGTGCACCCAAACCGCCAGCCCCGATAATCAAGACTTTTGAGTTTAAAATTTTTTCTTGGCCTACTCCGCCCACTTCTTTTAAAATAATATGTCGACTGTAGCGTTCAATTTGGTCTTCTGTTAAATTCATATAAACCCTTTCTTATGCCGATAAGGCTTGGTTAAAATCGTTTATAATGTCACTGAAATGTTCTAATCCCACCGATACCCTGATGAGTCTGTCATTCACACCCGCTGCCTCTTTTTGTTCGGGGCTACAGGTGCGGTAAATGGTGGAATCAGGGTGAATCACCATTGTTTTAGAATCTCCTAAACTCGTCATGTTTTTTATCATTTTAAGATGATCGATACAGTGAAAACAAGCCTCTTTTGTGGGGCACTCAAACGTCAGCAAGGCCCCAAACTGACCTTCAAATTGAGCTTTAGCCAGCTCATGGTAGGGGTTGTTTTCAAGCCCAGGGTAAGTCACTTTAGAGACTTTAGAATGGGAACCTAAAAACTGCGCTAATTCCAACGCATTTTGGCATTGTTTATCTAAACGCAAAGACAATGTCTCAAGACCTAAAGAAAACAAAAATGCATTGAAAGGAGCTAAAATATTCCCTGTATTGGTTAGAATGCGTTGCCTGATTTGAGAAATAAACCCAAAATGGCCTGCTTTTTGAGCACTTTCACGCACGGCTTCTGAGCGAGCATTTCTCCACTTAAAGGTACCTAAATCGACAATAATTCCGCCGATGGTTGTGCCACCAATACCTATGTATTTTGTAGCAGAATGCACCACCACATGAACCCCCCATTTTTTAGCCTGAAACAGGTAGGGGCTCGTCAATGTACTATCTACTACTACCGGGATATTGGCTTCATTGGCAATCTCTACAATGGCCTTCATATTAGGCACATCTAATTTAGGATTCCCTATTGTTTCAAAAAAGATAAGCTTGGTTTTATCCGTAATAGCCTGTTTAATTTTGAGGGGTGAGTGGATATCTACATACCGTGTAGAAACACCAAATCGGGCCATATCCTCAAAAAAGTGAAAGGTTCCTCCAAACAAGTTTGTAGAAGAAATAATCTCATCGCCGGAAGCTGTGAGTGCATAAATAGCCGTTGCAATAGCAGCCATTCCAGAGGCAACTGCGACAGAACCCAATCCATTTTCAAGCTCGGTTATCCGAGATTCAAAAGCTGAAACCGTAGGATTCGAAATGCGGGAATAGACATGCCCGAATTTATGTCCCTCAAATACATCGGCTAACTCCTGAGCCGTTGAAAAGGCATAAGAAGCCGTTTGAAAAACAGGTACTGCTGTGGCCCCATGTTTGGGGTCTTGGCTAAATCCACTGTGTATGGCCTTACTTTCAAATTTCATCGGTATTCCTAAACCCTAATGCGCACCGCCGCCCATAAAATACAAAAACTCAATATCATCGCCGTCTTGAATGTGCGTAGTTCCAAATGCATCACGCTCTAAAATAGTACCGTTATGCTCAACAGAAACCATTTCGGGCATCTCCACATTTTTTAACTTTAACAATTCTGAAATAGTAAGTGTCGATTGTGTCAAAACTTCTTTCTGGCCGTTAATTGAAACATTCATCACAAATCCCTCTCTTATTTATATAAAGTGGTACTTAAATAGCGTTCCCCAAAATCACACAATACCGTGACAATAACCTTGCCCGCATTTTCAGGCCTTTGAGCCACTTGGACAGCTGCATGCGTCGCAGCCCCTGCCGAAATTCCCACCAGAATACCTTCCTCTTTTGCGAGACGGCGAGACATCTGAATGGCTTCTTCGTTGGTGACTTGTACAATTTCATTCATCACTGAAACATTTAGGTTTTGTGGGATAAAACCAGCTCCAATTCCTTGAATCATATGTGGACCAGGCTGACCACCCGATAATACGGGAGAATCTTTTGGTTCTACCGCAATCACTTGAATATTGGGGTTTTGAGATTTCAAAAATTCACCGACCCCTGTAATCGTTCCACCTGTTCCAACACCTGCAACCAAAATATCTACTTTTCCCTCTGTGTCACGCCAAATTTCTTCCGCAGTCGTCCTGCGATGAATATCTGGATTTGCAGGATTTTGAAATTGTTGAGGAATAAACGCTTTTGGATAAGTTTTTGCAAGCTCAACAGCGCGTTCAATGGCCCCTTTCATACCCAAATGACCTGAAGTTAACTCGATCTCAGCCCCAAAAGCCTTTAATAGTTGTCGTCGTTCTAAGCTCATTGAATCGGGCATCGTTAAAATAACCTTATAGCCCTTTACTGCAGCTACAAAGGCGAGTGCAATGCCGGTATTTCCACTGGTAGGTTCAATAATAATGGTGTCAGAATCGATTAATCCTGCTTTTTCAGCGGCTTCAATCATGGCCAGCCCAGGACGGTCTTTTACAGACGCACAGGGGTTGAAAAATTCACATTTTCCTAAAACAGTGGCCACGCAGCCTTCTGTTACACGATTTAGCCTCACAAGCGGAGTATTTCCGACCAATTCAGTCATATCACGAGCAATTTTCATTCCCAAATTCCTTTCAATCAAACAAGCTCCACACGCTCATCGTACCCTTTTTAGGGGCACTAGACCAGTATCTCTTTTACCAGAGCCTTTAGTTCGATACTTTCAACTCGATAAAAAAACAGATATAATTTAGGGGGCTGTTTTCAAGGAATCTAAATCAATAAATAAATCAGAAAGAATTAAAATATGCTTGTTCGCAAAATAGTATCTGTTCAAAGAGCGGCGGCTCGAGACGTAATTGATGACACTTTGTATTATTATTCTCATTTCAGTCGGACTGATCCATGTGTGAACTTTGGTCGCGATTTTGAGACTCTTCTTAAGCAACAAGGCGAGGATTATGATGTATGGGCCAATTCTTTTTTAATCGCAGCGGTCCAGTGTTTAGTTCCTCGGGGTGAGGGGACTCCTGAGGTTGTGCCTATTTTTACCCCTAATCAACGATTAACTTATGCTAAAGCATTCTCTGAAAATATGGCTGATTTGAGAAAACGCTTTGAAGGAAATAGCCTTAATCTAACCCGTCTGGATTTAATTGAGGAGGCATTGCGCGCGCCTCGCATAAGTCTGTATTTAAACCTAAATTTAGAGCTTGCCTCTTTAGGCCCGGGTGTGGCGGCCTCGTCTACTCCCCTCGGACTTATGTCCCCAGAGGAGGTAGTCACCCTTTTAAGTCATGATCCTCCTGATTGTGTTTTTGATGCAGTGGCTCAATTGCCCAAGGAAACACTCCGTGCAATGGCACCACTGATTATCAGTTCTGAAATTTTGACACAGCCTGATCCCTCGGATGAATACTCTCGTGCAAAAACAAGGCTTATGGAATGGGTTCTGAACCCTCATGTTATTGATAAAATGGGCCCTGAAAATACACAGAAGATTCTTATGCAAACAACAGAAAACAAGACGCATCTTGTATGTTGGTTTGCTTGCTTAAATAAAGTAGAGGTCTTTAAAGCCCTATTTAATCTAGAAACTATTGAAGCTCTTGGGGGCGGGGATCGTGCGGGTGGACAAGCTATCATTAAAGATATCTTAGACAAATCGACGTCGGACACTTACCTAACCGCTGTACATGCAATGGCTGACCAGGGTCCAGATATTTTTGTATTGTTTTTAGATAAAAAGACTGTTGAAAATTTGGGAAGAGAGAATGTTGTTTTCTTATTAGAAAGACAACCTAAACGGGCTGTAGCTGGAATAGATAAACATAGAAGATCGCCTGTCCATGTTTTTTTTGAATTTCACTTTCTAAATAAAGGTTCTGCTCTGTTGAGTTCAGAAGCTATGGAAAATTTAGGAAAACAAAATATCCTAAATCTTCTCAAAAGAGAAGCTGGAGGGAAGAGTACACCTCTGCACTGGGCTGCTTTAAAGATTCCTTTTTCGCTTGAGCGTTTCTTTCAGGTTGAGTTTTTTTCTCATTTCGGATCGAAAGTTGTTACAGAACTGTTAGGAATGCAAATTGAAAGTGGAGAGACTGTGATACATTTGAGTCATCAACTCAATCTGGCTCTCACTTACTTATTCAAATATGGTGTTTTTCTTTGGGACGCATGTGATGTGGTAACTCTATTAGAAATAAAAAATAAACGAGGTAAAACTGCTCTATATCAAGCTCTTTTTGTGGACAAGAATCGTGAGCTTAGTCAACTCGTATTGAATTTGGCGGATAAACGACAACTAGCGCCAGAGTGTCTTGCCGCTGTATTAGGAATTCGCGTTCACCAGGAGGTTACCCTTGAAGCGTGCGCGCGGGCTATCCAGAGTGGTATCTCACCAGATACTCTCGTATGATTCACCTTTTAGACGCTAAAACTATTCATAAAATTGCAGCTGGAGAGGTTATTGAAAGACCTGCCTCTATTGTAAAAGAACTGATTGAAAACAGTTTAGATGCGGGTGCCTCCAGAATTGTAGTAGAGGTAGAATCCGGGGGTAAAAAACACATTCGCATTACAGACAATGGCAGTGGGATTCTTCCAGAAGACATGCCTCTAGCTCCGCTTCCTCATGCTACCTCAAAATTGCAAACGTTGGACGACCTTTTCTGTATTCAAAGTTTTGGATTTCGAGGAGAGGCCTTAGGCAGCATTTGCCACGTTGCACACTTAAAAATTCAGTCTAAAACAGCCTTGTTTCCAGCCACTCAAATTTCAGCCTATCAAGATCATCTTTCATCGGTAGAAACCATCTCACATCCACAAGGTACTACGATTGAGGTTTCAGATCTTTTTTTGGATATTCCAGTCCGACATAAGTTTTTGAAAAGCGATGCCACCGAATTTTCGTACATTCATGACAATGTCTTACACTTTTCACTTATTTTGCCGCACGTGGAATTTATTCTAAAGCATAATGGGAAAGAGCTTCTCAATTCTTCTGGTATCACTGACCAAAAACAGAGAGTTTCTTTGTTTTGGGGAAAAGAGCTTTTTTCCAAGCTTATTTCAATAGATTTTCATCTATTAGGAATGCACTTTAGGGGATGTATGTCTGATCCGACATATACCTGTTCAAATCGATCGAAACAAATTTTGTCAGTGAACCAACGCCCGATTAAAAGCAGTCTTCTTCAAAAGGCTATTCAACTTGGATTTAAAGACCTGATTCCAGCAAATAGATTTCCCTTGATTGTTCTTGATATTCAAATGCCTGCTGAAAATGTTGATGTTAATGTTCATCCACAAAAACAAGAGGTCAGATTTCTTTATACCAATCAGGTTTTTGAGGCTATTCCTAAACTGATTCAATCCAGTTTTAATGGGGGATTTTCTTCAATGGATAGCTTGAATATTCCTTTTGAACAGAGAATCGGTGTGCAATCACAAGGGGCCGTGATCCATACATTTGAAGGTCGTGAAGAGAGTTCTTTTTCTTATCCGGTTACAAAGATACCTTATGCTATCCCTGAAACGCTTTTTTCACCTGCAACCTTTCAAGAAATTAAAACCAGTCACTTTGAGTTTTTGCAAATTTATGATACCTATCTTATTGTCACCGCGGGACATGAAACCTGGATTTTAGACCAACATGCGGTCCATGAGCGTGTTTTATACGAAAAATTTAAGGATCAATCGGCTATGTCAAAATCGATTCTTCAGCCTCTTTTGGTTTCAGAAATTATTGATTTAAAACCTGATTTATTTGCTATTTATTTAGAGCAGAAACCCTTGTTAGCGTCTCTAGGCTTTGAAACAGAAGAGTTTGGGCCTGCCCAATTGGTCGTCAGATCGGTTCCTGCCGTCTTTACGCTGCTAGACATGAAGGAGTGGCTATTGCATTTTCTTGACCAATCAAAAGAAATGCCTGCTTACACCCCTGATTTAATCGTGCAACAAAAGGAAACCCTTCAAATGGCTGCATGTAAAGCTGCAATCAAAGCAGGGAAAAAAATGAGTTTGGCAGAAACCAAAGAGCTTTTACAAGACTTTATTCACTCTCCGTCACACTATACATGTCCACATGGAAGACCCTTGTTTGTATCTTTAGGAAAAACTGAATTGGAAAAACTTTTTTTAAGGCGATAGGCTATGTGTGCGTTGGAGAGTGGATGTTTTGAGTGATTCTCTCTAAAATACCTTTTGCAGTTAAAGCATAGGCCTGCCTTAATGTCTGGATTTTCCCATGCTCTACAAACTGATCGGGGATAGAAATAGAATGCCAATGAGTTAACGGGGTTTGCATTTGTACAAAGGACTCTAGAATATGACTCATAAGCCCCCCTATCTCGCACCCTTCTTCAATAACAAATATATGCTGAGATTTTTGGGTGTATTTTTTTAAAAGTTCGATATCCAAGGGTTTTATAAATCGAATATTAATGACCGCACAACTTACCCGATACTGTTGTAATAAATTAGCTGCTTCATAGGCAGGCCATGCCATGGAACCTGCTGCAATGAGTAAAACCTCAAAGCTTTTAGGACTGTTTTCACTAAATTCCACCATAACTTCGGCCATGCCTTTTTCAATTGGGGTCATAACCTGTCCATTTTTTTCAGGAATATGCCCCTTAGGATACCGTATTGAAACTGCCCGGTTTTGAGTTACAGCCCAGCGCAACATGCGTTGAAGTTCGTCGCCATCTTTGGGGGCCAAAATAGAAATATTGGGAATGGGTAACAAATAGGCATAGTCAAAAACACCATGATGAGTAGGCCCGTCTTCGCCCACAATTCCAGCCCGATCTATGGCGAAAATAACCGGCAATTCCTGAATACAGACATCATGGATCACTTGATCAAATCCCCGTTGAAGAAAGGTAGAGTAAATAGATAAAATGGGCTTAATTCCCACCCGTGCAAGCCCGGCGGCAAAGGTGACCGCATGTTCTTCCGCAATACCTACATCGAAAAATCGATCAGGAAAACGATCGGCAAACGCGTTGAGTCCACTCCCCTCTTTCATGGCGGGTGTAATTACCGCAACACGAGAATCTGTTTCACCTAAATGGACAAGTTCATCTCCAAAAACTTGGACGTAGGTTTTAGACGAAACGGCGGGTATTGTAGCGGTTTTTTGAGGAGAGACCCCGTGGTAATTGACCGGATCCTGCTCAGCTGGTAAATGGCCTTTTCCCTTCGTGGTAATGATGTGAATCATGATAGGTCCAGGATATGATTTAGCATATTTTAGCGCGGCCATCACCACGGAAATATTATGTCCGTCCAGGGGGCCTAAATAGCGAAATCCAAATTCCTCAAAAATAACCCCCACTTTCATATCTAGTACAATCCCACGAAGTCGTTCAATTGTTTTTTCAATACGCTTTTTGAGAGGAACCCCTATTCTTGGAATGCGATCAAAAACCTTTTCAAATTTAGCCTTTGCCGTATTATAGGCGCCTGAAGTTCGAATGCGGGTAATGTAATCGGCCATTGTTCCAACAGGCCTTGAGATAGACATGTCATTGTCATTTAAAATACAAATAAAATTTGAGTTGAGTTTTTTGACATTATTGAGAGCCTCAAACGCCATTCCACCCGACAAAGAGGCGTCTCCTAGAACAGATATCACTGAGTACTGCTCTTGATTAATTTCACGACCGTGAGCGATGCCCAAAGCTGCAGACAAAGCCGTGGAAGCATGTCCGGCACCAAAAATATCGTGCTCGCTCTCATGGATTTTGGCAAATCCAGAAAGCCCCCCATCCTGCCGAATTGTCATCATTTTATCTAAACGCCCGGTAAGCATTTTATGGACATAGGTTTGATGAGATACATCCCAAATAAACTTATCTTTAGGGCTTTCAAAGACGGCGTGTAGTGCCAAGGTGAGTTCAACAACACCAAGATTTGAAGCCAAGTGTCCACCGCAAACCTTCCCCACTTCTAGCAACCTTTGTCGAATTTCAGACGCGAGCTGCTCTAGCTCAGACTTGGTGAGTCCTTTTAAATCTTGAGGAAGTTCTAGTGTATCGAGTAAAGAGTGTGGCATAAAGTTAGTAATATAGTGTAAAGGCAACGCCTATTCCGAGTAAAGCACCTGCAACAACCTCTAGCGGTGTGTGGCCTAATAATTCAGACAGTTTCTCTGATTTGAACTCTCCTTTACGAAACAAATCATCAATCATTTGATTCAATAGAATGGCCTGTTTACCTGCCAATTGTCGAACCCCAGCGGCATCATACAACACGACCATTGAAAAAACGACACACATGCAAAACATACTGGAAGTCCATCCATCTCTAAGCCCAATTGCTGTCGATAAGGCACACACCAATGCAGAATGTGAGGAGGGCATTCCACCAGAAGCGAACACTTTTTTAAAATCAATATAGCCCATTGATACATAACAAAAAATAGCCTTGAAAACTTGGGTCATGAGCATACTCACCACCCCAGCTAAAAGCGGGTAAATACCAAACAAAAACTGAAAAATTTGACTTTGCATCACAATTTCCTATTTCCAATATACTGTAACAAATCCAATAATAACGCAGACGAGGGGGTGTTCAAAGCTTCGAGTGTTTTTCTGGCTTTTTCTAATTCCTTTTTTGCCATTTTTTTTGCTTCTTCGAGACCGTAAAAATGAACATAGGTCAATTTGTTTTGAGCAAGATCCTTCCCTATTGTTTTTCCAAGAAGTTCTTGTTCTCCGACCACGTCTAAAATATCATCCACAATTTGAAATAACAGTCCAAGTTGATGTCCAAATTGATCTAGGTAGTGTAGTTGTGTGTTATCAGAACATTCTAGAAAGGCCGGAATCATCACAGAAGCATGAATCATGGCCCCTGTTTTGAGTCTGTGAATTTGTTCCAAAGCGGTGGCATTGTGGGTGTGTTTTGCACCAAATAAATCCAAAACTTGTCCGCCAGACATTCCATGAACACCGCAAGCTTTTGATAAAAGCTGAATGGTTTTAATCGTAGCCTCGGCAGAATAATGGCGTGGCAATTGGGTTGCTAAAATTTCGAATGCCAAGGTATTGAGGGTGTCTCCCGCCAGAATAGCGACGTCTTCCCCAAACTTTTTATGGCAGGTCAGTTGTCCTCGGCGATAATCATCATTATCCATGGCAGGTAAGTCATCGTGAATGAGGGAATAGGTGTGAATCATTTCAGTGGCTACAACAACAGGCATAATTTTTTCAATAGAATCCTGATACAGAAAAAAAACAGCAAGAATAATTAAAGGTCGAATGCGTTTGGCTTTCGCAGATAAACTATAGCGCATAGCTTCTTCCAGTACTGTCCTGGGATCTTCAAAAGAAAAAATCAGCTCAGAAAGAAGACGGGATTCTATAAGAGGCTTATAGGTGTCGCAAAAACAATCAAACAGATGGGGCGTGTTCATTTAAAAGTGTTTCCGTTTTGTGGTGTAAAACTGTAATTTCAGACTCTGTTTTTGTAAGAAGGGTTAAAAGTTCTGAAGATAAAGCAAGTGCTTTTCCATATTTTTTGACTGCCACATCTAAGTGAATATCTTCACTTTCCAGTTCTTGAGAGAGAGCTTCCAATTGAGCCATTTTTTTTTCAATCATGACAGATAACCTGTGACTCGAAGACCCCCTCTAAAACCTCAGTTTGAATAAGATCTCCGGGAGATACTTGAGCCATTTTTTTGATAATTTCACCGGTTTCTTTAAGCCGAGATATACTATATCCTTGCCTCAGTTTGTGCAAGGGATTGCTCACATGCAGTCGGGATAGAAGACGCCCTAAGTCTGTTCTTTTTTTTAAATGTAATTCGGTGACATGTGTTTGGATAAAATGTATGGCGGATATCACCTTGTGGGTTTCTTTTGAAAAAAGCAACTCAATATGATCCACACATGCAACTAAAAGCCGTTTTACTTGTTTTTGAAGCTCAGTCCAAGGAAAAGAGATGTGTTGCGCAGCTGCTGTGGGAGTTGGCATGCGAAGGTCTGAAACAAGATCAGTCAAGGTCGTATCGACTTCGTGTCCCAGAGCGCTAATCGTTGGAATGGGGCATGCCGCAATGGCCCGCACTACCTGCTCATTATTAAATCCTGCTAAATCTTCCGCAGAGCCGCCTCCTCGTGTTATTACGACAATATCGACATCCAATCTATAGACGCGTGCTAAAGACTCTAACACAGAGGCTGGACAGTCCATTCCTTGCATGATGGTGGGAATGACAGTGATTTTCAGAGAGGGCGCCCATTGTCTTGAAACTGTCACAAAATCCCACATCGCTGCAGAGTCAAATGCTGTGACGAGTGCGACATGTGAAACAAATGGGGGAAGGCTCTTTTTTCTAGAGAGATCTAAAAGGCCTTCTTTGAGTAATTTGTTTTTAAGTTCTTCGAAGGCTTTAGACTGTGCCCCCACACCTTGAAGTGACATATAGACAACTTGGAAAGAAAAAGTTCCTTTTTTTTGAAATACCTTCATTTTTCCCCGAACCAAGACCTTTAGCCCTTCTTCAAGTTTGAATTTTATGGCGGGAATAAATGTTGAGTAAATTACACACTGAAGCTGGGCTACTGGGTCACTTAGGGTAAAGTAATAGTGTTTTCCAACAGCATAGTATTTTAAATTGGATATTTCTCCGGATACAAATACGTCCTCAAGAAGCAGATCTGTCTCGATGACTTCCTTTAGATAAACAGTGACTTCTGAGACGGACAAAACAGGGTGAGACATGTCTACTAATAACCCTTAAATCGAGCCCATTTTTTCTGTGAAAAAGGTCCTGATTCAGAGCAAATCAGGGTTCCGTCTTTATCCATTAGAAGTAGTTTGCAGATGCCTTTTTGGTACTGAAATTTTCGAGATATTCGTCCGCCCCAATCTAGCAAAATAGAGGGTTTGTGGGTAAAGAATCCCCGGGTAACCCACTTGTAAAACCATGGGCCATCACCTAATACCGCAATGGCGTAGTAGGCATTTTGGGAGACACCCTTCTGTATAAAAGCAGTTGCCCAACCTGTGGTTTGTTTAAAAGAAGAGCGATCGGCGATTATCAAGACTGTTTTTTTTTCGGAAGGAAACCGTACTGTTTTGACATAGCCATGTTGATCTTGAAGTGAAAAAGCCGGTGCTGTCTCACAACGAAGACTGCCAGGGATTAAAAAGAAAAAAAATATACTGATAAAAGCCCAGTGTTTAAACATTATTACAGTTTTACATCTTTATTGTTGTTGTGTAAACTTCACCATAAGATGAAACGAATTTTGATTCTCCTTGCAGGGGTTTTATGTTTTGGTGCAGGGGCGCCTTTTTTATACGCAACCGTACCCAGTAGCAACTCGGAGCTTATTATTGAAAGTGCCTCTGTACGCATATTAACGCCGCTTGATTCAACTCCGGCACTCCAAGTCACTAAGAAAAATTTTGTTTTAGAAGAGGTTCCAGAAAAGTACAAAAACAAATTGGATATTTTTTATCCGCCGCAAAGGGTTCTTACACCAGAGCACACCCTTAAAATTAAAGGTGTGAATCGACTTTTAACCCCTGTCTATATTAATGGTAAATATATCCCTCTTCGACAAGATGGTCGGTTTAGCATGACCGTTCCGCTCATTTCCTCTTCTAATAAAATCACCTTCTGGATCACCTTTCTCACGACAGAAAATCGGGCCTTAATTGTTGAAAGAAAACTTATTCTGCTCAACACGCCGCCTAATAGTTCAAAATACAGCCCACAACTTCTACAGGGCTATCATGCCATGACCCATCTTTTGAACCAACCTATACAACTGAATAGTCTGGTAACTAAAACCCAATGGGCACTTTTTTTACATAGGTTAAGACCAAGTACAGACATGCAGCCTCCTCTAGGTACACATTGTGTCAAAAGGATCGAGTGGCTTGTTGACTTAGTCCACTGTCTTGAGCTTAATTTAAATACCCCCTCAGGGAATATCCCCTTTCAAGATGTTTCTCAAGATCACTGGACATATAAATTTGTAAAAGCTGCTTTTGAACAGGGTTTTTTAGAGGTTGGTTCTACACTAGAGCCTCAAAAACCCCTGTCTATGATGGAACTGTTGTGCCTTGCAGATAAAATTTCCGAGTTCAAACACTTTAAGCAGGAAGCCTTTTCTTTTACCTCTGGATTCACGCTCACAGATGAGCAGAAAAAAGCCTGGTTACAAGCTCCCAAGGATTTTATGCAACAGCAAGAAGCACTGAGCGTTTATGCCGCCCAAAAGAAATTAGAAACCACTCTAACTTTAGCCACAAAGAAAGAGATTGATTCTTCAAAAGAACATTATCGTGATATTCAAGATCACTGGGTTATTGAAACCGCGGAAAAGCTCAAACGTGCTAAGGTCTTAGATTATGGAAGTAGCTTTTTACCTGAACAGAAAGTAACCCGCTCAGAGGCGTATAGACGTTTGAGTGCGCTTCTTTCGCCCAACCACCCGATTACACCTCGATATCCTAAAAAGATTATTACCAGAATAGATACCCTTCGCCTTCTTTTTGAGCTTAATGCTTTGGGTGTTTCTCCAAATAGTCAAACAATGCGTTGGCCTTTTCGAGATATTTCAAGAAAAAATACGCTAAGACCCCTTCTTCAAAAAGCCTTGGATGCAGGGCTCATTTCTCCAGACCGCGCCTTTCATCCGAATCAGGGCCTTACCCGTGCCGAGCTCGCATCATTTATAATACGATTGCATCCATGATAAAACGAGACATTCAAAAAAAATTAGACGAAGCGCTTCGCATTGCAAAGCAAAATTATTCTATTCAATCGGGCATTGAAATTGCCTCAAACCCTGCATTCGGAGACTATGCTACTAATCTTGCTTTTTTGCTTGCCAAAGAACTCAAATCCAGCCCCAAAAATATTGCAGAGAAAATATGTGAAGAACTTTCCAAAATCCCTCAGATTGACGTTTCTTTCAAAGCGATTAACGGGTTTATTAATATAAGTTTATCGCAAGATTTTTTATGGGAAAAAGCGTGTCATCTTTTAAACAATCCCTTACGGTTTAATGCTTCTCAAGAACCCATTCTTTTAGAGTATGTATCTGCAAACCCGACGGGGCCTTTGCATATTGGGCATGGGCGTTGGGCCGTATTGGGGAGTGCCCTTGCCAACTTACTCCGATTTGTAGGCATGAAAGTAAATACAGAATTTTATATTAATGACTCAGGCAATCAAATTCGACTGTTTTATGAAACTATTCAGGCTATCCAGGATAAACGACCTATTCCAGAAGGGGGATATCATGGCCAGTATATGACAGAATTGGCACAGGCGGCTCTTGATCCGCTTGAGTCTAATATTTTGCAACAGAAAAAAATATTAGGTCAAATCGATGTTTCTTTTGACCTATGGTATTCAGAAAAGTCCTTGCATGAATCTGGAAAAGCACAGGTTATTCTCGACCTTCTTAAAGAAAAAAATGCCAGCTATACCGAGGAAGGGGCTCTTTGGTTTAAATCGAGTGACTATGGAGATGAAAAAGACCGAGTTTTAATTAAGGCCGATGGTCACATGACTTATTTTCTTGTCGACTTGGCCTATCACTATGACAAGGTGGTTAGTCGGGGCTATACGAGGCTTATTAATATTTGGGGCGCTGACCATCACGGATATGTTCCGAGGGTTCGCGCAGGGCTTATAGCGTTGTGTGGAGTGATTTATAAAGAGCCACACCACTTCAAAGTCATGATTGGACAGCTGGTTAATTTATTAAGAAACGGCGAACCTGTGCGAATGTCTAAAAGGACAGGAGACATGATCACCCTTGAGGAAGTTATCGAAGATATTGGGAAAGACGCCACACGCTATTTTTTAATTGAAAAAAATCCTGATTCACATATCGAGTTTGACCTTGAATTAGCGAAGAAAAACACTATGGAAAACCCTGTTTACTATATTCAATATGCCTATGCTCGCATGTGTAGTATTTTATCGAAAGTCACGGCTCCTGCCTCAGAGTCTTTATCTATGGAACTTTGCCCTGAAGAACGGGCCCTTCTTTTAGCCAATATAAGATTTGAAGATGAGGTTTGGGAAGCCGCTGAATTATTGAGTCCCTATCGTGTTGCCCATTATGCCGTATCGTTGGCAAGGACATTTCATTCTTTCTACGAGAAATGTTCTCTTATTCAAGCGCCTCCAGATGTTCAGGGAAACCGTATTGTTATGCTCAAATTGACGCAAAAAACACTGGGACATTGTTTTGATATTTTGGGAATTTCAGCCCCAACTAAAATGTAAGGTATGCATCCTCTTGTTTATGCGGTTATTACACGACTCAAACAGACGGTTTTAAGTATAGACTCTCCCCTTTTAATTTCTTTTTCAGGCGGCCCAGATTCTGTTTTTCTTCTAGAGTGTCTTTCTCATCTTCCAAACCCACTTATTTTACTCTATCTAGACCATCAACTCAGACCCATTGAAGAACGCAGAAATGAACAAGACTGTGTACTGAGCCTAGCAAAAAAATATCAGGTGCGTTGTGTGATCAAAAAAATGCCACTCACATGCTATGCGTCTACCTATTCTTGTTCTATAGAAACAGCGGGGCACAGCCTCAGACGAAAGTATCGAAACCACTATGCAAAGCTGTTTAAATGTGACTATATTGCTACGGGACATCATCAAGATGACCAATCAGAAACAGTATTTCACCAGTTTATTCGAGGCTCAAGGAGTCTTTCCGGAATGGCCTATTGTGAAAAGGGTCTTATAAAGCCGTTGCTGTTTATTTCAAAAAAGGACATTTTGGAGTATCTCAACACCTTCAAAATAGCCTATAGTGTCGATTCCACTAATGCAGATCTTCTATATACCCGAAACCAACTCCGACATCAGGTTTTACCTATGATAGAGACACTTAACCCCAACTATCGAGAGACTTTTTCAGAGTTAGCTCTCTATGGGCAGGAACAAGCCCTTTATTTTGATAGCCTCTTAGCCCCTTTGAAAGAGAAAATAGTATATACAAACACGTCAATTGTATTGAATAAGACGTTTGTTTTATCGATGCACTCTTTTATACAAAAAAAACTCATTCATGCCATGCTTGAGCTTACAGCAGATACTTCGACTGACAAGCAGCACACCCATAAGCATGTTCGGGCTATTGCGTCTCAACTGAACAAAAAAAAAGGATCCGTTAGTTTACCTAACGGATCCAGATGCTTGATCACAGAATCAGAGATTATTATAACCTTACCATTCTAAAGTGCCAGTTTGATATTCTTTTACACGGCCTTCAAAAAAGTTTACCTCAATCATATTTCCTTGAGTATGTTCATCAATCCACGGAAACGGATTAGCCGTATTCCAGATTTTTTTTAACCCAATACTTTGCAATCGGGTATCGCCAATAAACTCGATATACTCTTTAATATTTTGTGGGGTTAGACCCAAAATACCATCTCCAATACAAGATACCCCCCACTCATGTTCCATCTGAACAGAATCTTTTACATTTTGGGTAATCAGGGCTTTTAAATCTTCGGTCCACAACTCAGGTTGTTCTTCTTTAATCGAATTAATAATATTGACAAATAAAGCAACATGAAGGTCTTCATCTCGGTTGATAAATTGAATCATTTCTTTACTGCCAGGCATTTTATTATTCTTGCCTAGATTATAGAAAATCAAAAAGGCACTATAGAAGAAAATACCTTCCAGAATTAAATTGGTGGTACAGGCTTCTAGGAAAAGCTGGTCGGTTTCAAACGTACCTGTTTTAAATCCAGGAACTGCAATCTTAGAAACAGATTTCAAAACAGTTCTGTTTTTATAGTAAAGTTTTTTATCTTTTCGATAAAGCCCATATACTTCTTCAGGATTAAACGACAATGCCTCGATCATGCATGAATAAGAATCCACATGAAGGGCTTCTTCATAGACCTGTCTGGCAATGGCTAGACATACCTCAGGGCTCGTAATATTGGGTTTAATTAGCTCGGATAAGGTCTTGGTTAAAAGCCCATCTAAGTTTGAAGCAAAGGCTAAAGCACGAATAAATGCATTTTTTTCTGCCTCACTTAACTTATTGCTTGTCCATTGTTCATAATCTGTTTGAAAGGGGATTTCTTCTGCTACCCAATTGTTTTTCTGCATTTTTTTGAAAATTTCACGGGCCCAAGGATGCTTCAAGGGACTTGCCTGCATTAAACCATCATCAAAACCATTAATAACACGTCTCTTATTGATGATTTCTTCGTTAGTCATGGCGCTAGATTCAAAATCACTTTGAAATAAATTACTATTAACCGTCATATTATCCTCCTACTGACATGCTTCGCAATCAGGGTCATTTATTAAACACGCTTTAACCACTTGAGGTTGCTCTGTTGTATCTGCAGTTACAACAGGAACAGATGTTTGTTCGCTCACAGTAAGCTTGCTTACCTGAGACGCCCCTAATGTGCGCAAATAATAGGTTGTTTTAAGACCCATCTCCCATCCTAACATATAAACGTCGGTTAAGTCTTTCCCACTGGTTGTTCTCATGAAAATATTTGTAGAAGCAGATTGATCAATCCATTTTGATCGTCCCGCCGCACACTTTACAATCCATCGGGTGTCTAGTTCAAAAGTTTCTTTATATTTTTCTCGAATACTTGCCGGAATATCGTCAATGGCTGCTACAGACCCATCCGCCAGTTTTATTTTATTCAAAATAGACTGTGTCCATAATCCTAATTTATCCAAATCATCCAATAAATAACGATTAATCACAATAAAATTACCTGAAAGGTTTTCTTTCATGTAAATATTTTTGTAAACAGGTTCTGTACAAGGATAAACCCCTGAAATATTGGCAATGGTAGCGGTGGGTGCAATGGCCATTGTGTTTGAGTTTCTCATTCCATATTGCTTGACGTGGGCTTTGATCTTTTCCCAATCCATTGTAGATTTTCTGTCGATTTTAATCGCACGACCTCTGTTTTTTTCCAACAAATCTAAGGTGTCTAGGGGGAAAATGCCTCTATCCCATTTGCTGCCGCGAAAAGACTCGTATGCCCCACGTTCTTTCGCTAATTTTGAACTGGCCATAATGGCATAATAGGAAATTACTTCCATAGATCGATCGGCAAAAGTCACATTCTGTTCTGAGTCAAATTTAATATTGAGCTTAAATAAGGCGTCTTGATATCCCATTAGACCAAGGCCGACAGCTCGGTGTTTAAAGTTGGCTTTTTCAGCTTCTGTAATCGGATAAAAATTATTATCGATCACGTTGTCTAACATACGAATTGCCGTAGTCACTGTAACGGCTATTTTATCCTCATCTAAAACACCATCCTTGATCATGTTTGCCAAATTAATGCTCGCTAAGTTACATACGGCAGTTTCATCGGCAGAGGTATTTAAGGTGATTTCTGTACATAAATTGGAAGAGTGAATCACGCCACAATGATCCTGCGGGTTACGAACATTGGCGGCGTCTTTGAAGGTAAGCCAAGGATGTCCTGTCTCAAACAACATCGTGAGCATTTTTCGCCACAAATCAACCGCACGTACTTGCTTACATCGGGTCATATTTAGGGATTCATAGTATTCGTAGCGCTCATCAAATTCTTTCCCGTAAATATCGTGTAAATCAGGAACATCGGAAGGGCAAAACAAAGTCCAATGCTTATTTTCTTGAACGCGTTTCATGAACAGATCGGGAATCCAGGACGCTGTGTTAATGTCATGGGCACGTCGACGGTCATCACCCGTATTCTTTTTGAGCTCCATAAACTGTTCATAATCCAAGTGCCACACTTCCATATAGGCACACATGGCCCCTTTTCGTTTACCGCCTTGATTAACAGCAAGGGCCACATCATTGAAAATTTTAATAAAAGGAATAACTCCCTGAGAAGACCCATTGGTTCCGTGAATTTGAGAGCCTGTTGCCCTTACGGGGGTCCAATCAGAGCCAATTCCTCCAGCCCATTTACTCAGCTTGGCATTGTCAGAATAGAGTTTGAAAATTCCTTGCAGAGAATCTTCAGTAATATTCAAATAGCAAGAACTCATTTGACTATGGCGTGTACCGCTGTTAAATAAGGTGGGGGTAGAAGAAACCAAATCCATTTTTGACAACACTTGATAAAACTCAATTGCCCGATCTTCACGGTGTTCTTCTTGAATGGCCAATCCCATGGCTACACGCATCCAAAACCATTGAGGTAATTCAAAGACGGTTCTCTCGGCAGTACGATCGCGTAACAAATAACGATCGGACAAAATTTGAACGCCCAAATAGAAAAACAACTTATCTCTGTCGGGGGACAAGGCTAGAGCTAATTTATCAAGATTAAAATCCCCTAATTTAGGGTTCAAAATGTCAAGTTGAATCCCTTTTTGGATATACCCTTTAAAGTTTTCTTGGTATACCCCGCTTAAGTCTTGGGAATTCATAGGCTGTCCTAAGATATTTTTATAAAGTACATTGATGCACAAACGCCCGGCTAAATACGAATATTCATAGTGTTTTTCAATTCGCTCTCTGGCAACCCCCAGGACCAAAAGATCAATTTCATGTTTAGGAATGCGGTGATAGATCTGCTTAGTGACAGCTTCTACCATCTCAGAAATGGACACCCTAATCAAATCAGGGGCTAATTGACGAAGCCTTTCTTCGATGGTTTTAGGATTGAAAATAACGGTATCTGTTTCATTAACCAAAACTTCAAGCTTAGATTCTTTAATTTGAGACAAGATCTTTTCTTGTCGGGCTAATTTATGCTGCTCTCTATAAAGAATGTAGTTTTTAGCCACACGATGATGCCCTCTGAACATCAACACTTCTTCTACCAGATCCTGAACGGATTCTACATGAATCACTGCTTCAGCAAGATCTCCTGTTTTTTGATAAATTTTATCAATCACTTCATCTGTTAGTGCAAATACAGTGTTGGGGTCGGACAAATTGTCAGAAAGAAACGCTAAATGAATGGCGTTGAAAATACACTTTTTATCAAAAGGTACCTTCTGTCCATTTCTTTTGATAATCGTAATAAGCTGAGTGGCCATCCACGGTCTCCTTCCATTTTTTGGGGCGTAGTCATGATTATAAAAAAGGAAAAAACAAAGTCAATTAAAAAACATATTGATGCTTTTCATTATACCGTATTCAAAGCAAAAAAAAACCGAGATTATTTAAGATAAGGGGGAACTTAAATAAGTCTCGGTTTTATTTTGGAGGCAATTTCTTACCTACATCCCTATTATCGTTTTGGATTTCAAAAAAATTTCATTTATTTTATAAAGACAGTTTTTCGAGGCTAAAGTCTGTCCTAGTATAGTTTTATAATGGGTATTTGATGAATTTGAATCGGTGGAAGAATGGGAGATGCAAAGAGATTTCCACTATCTGAACCCAAGTCATTTCCATTTGAGCCCTGTTTTTCTTTCTCTTTATTGGGTTGCTGGCTACCACGAGAGAAGCCGCCAGAGCCTTTCCCTCCTCCGGAATAATTCGAAATAGATCGAATGCTTCTGTTAATATCCGACGAACCCATCATATCGGTTTCCTTAGACTGCAATAATCAGACTGCAATAATTATGCCAAGCTGTAGTTTTTAAACAGCAAAGGAACTTCCACAAGAACATGTCTTTTTAATATTCGGATTTACCAATGAAAATCCTGAGCCCGTCAATGCCTCACTATAATCAAGATAAGACCCTGTTACGTAGAAATAACTGGATTTTTCTATCATTACAAAGGCTCCCTCATGCGAAAAAATTTTATCCTGAAGCGTTTCAGAGGCTGACAATTCGGCTAAAGACATGTCATAAGACAAGCCAGAACATCCATCTTTCTTGACTGCAATTCTGAGTCCAAATTGGTCTGCCGATTTTCCTTCGTTGGCAAGAAAAAGTTTGATTTTTTCTGCGGCCTTTGGCCGTATCTCAATTCCCTTGATAGGCGCAATAGTATTTACCTTTTCTTCTTCTTTAGCCGGAACAAATACCTTTTGAACATTGCCACAATCAGACATGGTCAGATCCTCAAAAATTATGCGAGCGTTACCTCTTTGCATAGATAGACATCTTGGATCGCGTGAAGCAATTTCACACCTTCATTCATAGGTTTTTGGAAGGATTTTCTTCCAGAAATTAATCCCATACCTCCAGCACGCTTATTGACAACGGCTGTTTCGACAGCATCTTGTAAATCATTCTTTCCAGAAGGCCCTCCTGAATTAATCAAACCCATACGCCCCATATAGTTGTTGACGACTTGATAACGGGTAAGATCAATAGGATGGTCTGTAGACAATTGACTATAGACCTTATCGTGAGTTTTTCCAAATTTGAGTGCGTTAAAACCACCATTATTGGTAGGTAGCTTTTGTTTGATAATGTCAGCCTGAATAGTCACGCCTAAATGGTTGGCCTGACCGGTTAAGTCTGCTGAAGTATGGTAATCGACATCCCCTACTTTAAATGCAGAATTTCTTAAATAGCACCATAAAATGGTCGCCATGCCCAATTGATGAGCTCTTTCAAACGCTTTACTTACTTCTATAATTTGTCTAGCACTTTCATCGGAACCAAAATAAATGGTTGCACCTACTGCGACACAGCCCATCTCGTAGGCTTGTTCAATAGAAGCAAACATAATTTGATCGAACTTATTGGGATAACTCAAAAATTCATTGTGATTAATTTTTAAAATAAAAGGAATTTTATGAGCATATTTTCTCGCAACGCTCCCTAAAACTCCTAAGGTAGTTGCAACGGCATTACATCCGCCTTCAAGCGCCAACTTTACAATGTTTTCAGGATCAAAATAAACAGGATTCGGTGCAAAAGAAGCACCTGCAGAGTGTTCAATTCCCTGATCTACTGGCAAAATAGACATGTAACCTGTATTGGCCAAGCGACCATGTCCAAACAAGGCTTGAAGATTTCGAAGGGTTCTTATATTTCGATCAGAAGGTGAAAAAATTCGATCTATCCAATCTGAACCTGGAAGATGCAAAGAGTCCTTAGCGACGGTCTTGCATTCATGCCCTAAAAAATAGCCGGCTTTTTCACCCAAAATAGATTGAATTTCTTGGTAAGACATAGTTTCTCCTTAAAACAAAATTAAGTAACCCCTATTCTAGGGCAAAATAGAGCCAAAGAGCAAGCGGAACAGTCGGGACGCCTTGATTTACATATCTTTCGACCGTGTACAATCAAAACTGTTGAGAATGTGTTCCAGATTTTAGTGGGCCATAGACGCATAAGTTCTTGCTCAATTTTAACCGGATCTTCAGACACTGCAAAATGCAACCGTTTCACAAGTCGCTTTACGTGTGTATCGACTGTAATGCCAGGAATATTAAAAGCTTGACCCAATACCACATTGGCCGTTTTTCTCCCGACCCCAGGCAATTGTATCAACTCATTCAAAACGGGAGGTACTGCCCCACTCCATTTTTGAGTCAAAATCTGAGCTGTTTTTTGGATATTTTGTGCTTTATTATTGAAAAAATTAATAGAACGAATCAGGTGCTTAATCTCGTCTAGTGATGCTAAGCCAAGCTCTAGCGCTGTAGGGAATTGCTTAAAAAGTGCCGGGGACACTTTATTTACGCGTTCATCTGTACATTGTGCAGACAAAATAGTTGCGATCAGTAATTGAAAAGAGCTGTCATGGCGTAAAAAGGTCCGCACATTCGGATATAGCCTTGTTAGTTCACAATAAATCTTTAAAACAGTGGCTTTTGGCGTTGTTTTATATCGCAATCGTCACCCCAACGGGACAGTGATCCGAACCCATTACCTCGGGTTGAATAAACGAAGTTGCCACATGAGGCATAAAGTCTCCGTTTACACAGACATAGTCGATGCGCCATCCAATATTTCTAGCCCGTGCATTTACCCGGTAGGTCCACCAACTGTACTGATCCGGTTCAGAATGAAAAGCCCTAAAGGTATCGACATATCCAAATCCAATAATTCGATCCATCCATTCTCGTTCAATCGGTAAAAATCCGGAATAATTTTCATTTTCCCGAGGGTTTGCCAAATCAATGGCTTTATGAGCCGTATTGTAGTCTCCACAAATCACAACGTTCATCCCTCTGGCTACATAGTCATTGGCAACATCAAACAATTCTTTATAAAATTCCAACTTATACTGTAAGCGGTCTTCACTCATTTGACCGTTTGGAAAATAGACGCTAAATAATACGAAAGAATCATATTGAGCGATAATCACGCGGCCTTCACGATCAAACTTGGCAATACCTAGTCCACAATGAACAATCGATGGCTTTTTCTTGGTTAAAATAGCCACCCCACTATAGCCCTTTTTCTCAGCCGAATGCCAAATGCCATGATATCCAATTGGATTTAAAATATGATCTTCCAAGTCTTCTGGAAGCGCCTTTGTTTCTTGAAGGCAGATCATATCTGGGGCTTCCAATTGAAGATAGTCTAAAAACCCTTTTTTAACACAAGCTCGAATACCATTTACATTCCATGAAATAATCTTCATAATTCCTCCTATGCTCCATCGCTGGAAACACTTTTTTAAACACTATTTTCCCACATCATTAAATCCTATCGGGTGGTTTATTTTAGCCGCCCACCTGTACGAACTTTTAGAAAGAGATATTACACCAGGAATTACAAGATTTGTATTCCGAATCACAGACATTGCCCTTATTGTATATAGTTTTATTACTTTATACCTTCTTTTTCAGCTGATCAGCACAGCCTCGTCCCAGCACAAAAAACGACATTTGTTTTCCTGTCTGGGTTTTTTGTTTTTCTATGCCTTCATGACATCCTACCTCTTTAGCGCTAAAAGCAGTTTGGATTTCGCAGTCATGAAAGATAATGTATTGAGCCTTTTTTCAAAAGAAGGCATTCAAGTCACTTTGAATGCCTTCAACTGGCAAAGCATGGAAATTGCGGGCGTTGCGGGCCTCTTTTTTATCTATTTTGATTTCAAAAAAAACATTGTATGGAAAAAAAGACAGCACAGACCCCTTCTTCCAAAATGTATGGTTACGGCCTGTATTTATCTTTTTTTTATCGCAATACCGGTTTCTTCTTTTGACGAAATTACCAATTTATTTCAATCTATTTTTCGATATTATCATTCGTCTATTCAGCCTCAGTTTTCTTATCAAGAAGGCAGTTTTCCTCTGATTAAATTAGGCAAGGAATATCCCATTTCTCATGCAGAAAAACCCAATGTCTTTATTATTCTAGTGGAATCATTTAACGGTACCCTTATTGAAAAAAGAACGCCTGAAGGCCCAGAATATACGCCTTATTTTAATCAATTGCTAAAAAAAGGCCTTTATATTGAACATTTTTATGGCAATTCAATTCAAACCTGTAAAGGTCATTTCTCTACACTTTTTTCGGTCATTCCTAGTATTAGAGGAAAAGAGTATACAGACTTTGGACGCCCTCATTTTCAGGCATTGCCCCAGATAATGAAAAATAACGGATATACCACCCTTTTCTTTCAAGCTCACGACAATATTAATTTCGATGACACCAACCCCATGATGAAAAACAACGGATTTATCTATCACGTTTCTGTCAAAGAGTATCTTCAACCCGAAGATCAGTCTTCTGTCTGGGGATGGGGGCCTGAAGACCAGATTTTTTACAAAAGATTTTTTAATTATCTAGATAGCCTTCAAGAAAAAAACACGCCCCATCAACCTTATTTTGTGGCACTCCCAACCGTTAGCAACCACGTTCCATTTCAAGTTCCAATTTTGAAACGGAACAGATACGCGCATCCCCAAAGTTTTCGAGAGAATTATGCCAATTCTATTTACCTTTCGGACCAAGCCCTGGCTGTCTTTATGTCGGAACTTAAAAAAAGACCCTATTTGAAAAATAGCATTGTCATTATTACAGGTGATCACAGTTTTCCTATTGGAAACCACGGCATTACTCACAATGAGGCCGGCTACTATGAGGAATCTTTCAAAACTCCATTTCTAATGATTTGGGACGGACACCTAAAACCACAGCGTATTCAGGAAGCTTTTTCACAACTGGATATTGCACCGTCTCTGATCGATTTATTACATATTACGGTTCCTTATCACCACTTTCGAGGCATTTCACTCTTTCAAAAAAATAAAAA
>JAHFDB010000025.1:25075-28470 GCA_023249195.1 bacterium
TACGCAGGACAATATCTTTCTATATTGGACTATCCTTATCGATATAGTGCCCACCTTAAAACAGGAAATGAATATTACTTTAATCTTGAAGAAGACCCTGAAGAAAATCAAAATTTAGCCAAAAGAGACCACCAAATACTTCAATTTAAACGATTAAAGGCGGAATTAAATACGATCTTTTTAAATCAGGTTTTACTTGAAAAGGATCATATCTGGAAGCCCACTTTTAGCGCTGATTGATAGTCTGAAAACCACTCCCAAGCCTGACCTGTCTTAATCAATTTTTGAACCTGGAGAAACCCCTGTCGAATAGACTCTGTCAAACCTGCATTATAAAGTGCTAGGCCTGCATTCAGGGCCATTGCTAGGGCTGCAGGGTGCTGATTCTGTTTTTGAGAGAGTATGTGACAAAATAAAGCCGCATTTTGGACAGAGTCAGAAAATCCTAGGGGGGTCTTTGATTCAAAAATATCACACGACTTAGGAGAGAAATTTACTTTTTGAATGCCTGTACTTGTAATTTCGTATAAAATCGCTGGAGAAAATGGGGAGAGCTCATCTGTTCCATCCTCACTGACAATGACAGTGGTTCTTGTTGTTCCTAATCGAAAAACGGACTCTGATAAAAGCATTGCATGAGAGTGATCGAGGGTTCCGATAATTTGAAAGGAAACCCGGGCCGGATTGCACAAAGGCCCTAACAGGTTGAAAATGGTGCGTGTTCCCACCTGTTTTCTTGCTTCAGCAATCCCTGCTACAACAGGATGAAAAAACCTCGCAAATAAAAAACAAAGATGTTTGGAGTCAAAAATAGAAGTCAGATCTGATTTGTTTGAAAGAAGTGGAATTTCCAAAGCTTCCAAAAAGTCAAAACTGCCATTCGCTTTTCTAGACCCTCTATTTCCATGCTTCGCAACATATCCACCGGAAGCGGCCACTAAAAAACTTGCTCCTGTAGAGGTGTTAAATCGATCCCCTACTACCCCGCCTGTTCCACATAAATCCATGGCCTGATGCGAAAGTGAAAGGGTATTCATTTTCTCTTGCATGACCTGAGCAAATCCAACAATCTCGTCTACAGATTCACCTTTCTTAGAAAGACCCTTTAAAAACTGCACTTTTTTTTCAATAGCAATGTCTGGTGAAAATAAACCCGAAATACACTCGCGACTCTCTTCAAAAGAGAGATCTTTTCCGCAACAAACACTGTCGATAAAATGCTGAAAAAGTAGGGACATACTTAAACCTTAGGCGATTTAACTAAAATCTCGTCCAAACGTTTTAAGATATTGAGAAACCCCAGAAGATAAACCTCTACCATCAAAGAAATTTCCGTTTCAGATACCAAGCCTTCTTTAAGGTCTTCTTCAAGATAACCTTCTGTTAGAATATCGTTAATTTTAGAATAAATAATAAGCGATTCTTCCCCTGGAATATTGAGATGATATATATGTTCAATAGAGACGGTCTTAGAGTATAAATTTGCTAAATATCCAATATCTGTAAGCTTTCCTGATGATTTAGAATGACTTTCTGCATACAAATCAATATTCTCGATCAACTTTTCTTGATCTTCGGTTTGAGAGTATTCAATTTCGAGATAGATAGGAAATTCTTCGAGACTCTTTAAAGCCTCGCTTGTTTTCTTAAATCCATGTACTTGATCATTGACCACGATAAACTCTGGCCTTAGTAAATGATGTTTCGCTACATATCTTTCAACAAATAATTCTGAAGACTCACTTTTGAATTTTTCGCTTAAAACAATAAAAAGGTGCAGCTTCAAAAGTTTGGTTAAAATTGTATAAATCATGCCTAGCATCATAAAGTATAAGGAGCACCCTTAACAATCCCTAAAAAAAGGGATATAATCCCCCAATAATTTTTTTTCTGAGAGGTGTCCTTTGGTAAAAATACGTTTGAAAAGATTCGGTAGAAAGAAACAACCCTTTTACAGAGTTGTCATAGCCCATAGTCCAAATGCAAGAGATGGAGAAACCATTGAGAATGTCGGATTATACGATCCTACAAAAAATCCTGTGGTTTTGGAATTAAACAAAGACCGCGTTCAATACTGGCTTTCAGTAGGTGCGCAACCAACGGATACAGTTGGTAGACTTTTAGGTTCCGAAGGTCTGATCAAGAAGATAGAAAAAGTCCCTGTTCAGCCCGGTGTTACTAAAAAACAGAAAAAAGAATCTGCAGGTAAATAAAAAATCTATTTACCCAAAGAAAATGAGGGCTATATTAAGATGAAGCAATTACTAGAGACCATTGTAAAGGCATTAGTGGATCAACCTGATAAGGTGAACATTGGTGAAACAGCAGGTGAGAATGTTGTCATTCTTGAAGTAAGGGTGGCTCAAGAGGATGTAGGCAAAGTTATTGGTAAAGAAGGCCGTATTGCAAACTCTATTCGAACAGTTGTCAAAGCCTCTGCTGCAAAGCAAGACAAAAAAGTGACTGTTGAAATTATGGCCAATCAGCCCGCACCTGAATAAGTGCACATTGTTTTTCTTTCCTTGTTTCCTGCAGAAATGCAGGATTATTTTCTAAAAGGTTTACTTGGAAGAGCCTCCCAACGGGGGCTCTTTTCTACCTCTTTTATCAATATTCGAGATTTTTCCAATTCAAAGCATCGCAAAGTAGATGATTTTCCGTACTCAGATCACCAGGGTATGATTCTTAAAGTAGATGTTCTTGCAAGGGCAATTTCGAGTATTGATCAATACGCAGAGTATCGTCTATTATATATGTGCCCGAAAGGCCCTGTACTTTCGCAAGAAAGTATCAATCGATATTCCCAAGAATCCAAAGGGCTTATTATCATTCCCGGTTATTATGAAGGAATTGATGAAAGACTCTTTGATCTTTTTACTATCGAGAGGGTGTCATTAGGTAACTTTATATTGTCTTCAGGCGAGCTTCCTGCACTTGTTATTGCAGAAGCTGTTTTAAGGCAGATTCCAGATGTTGTGGGAAATCCTGAATCTGTAGGGGAAGATTCTTTATTGAGTGGACTTTTAGAGTATCCTCAATATTCAAACCCCAGAAATTATCAAGGACTAGAAGTTCCTGAGGTTTTGGTAAATGGAAATCACAAATTAATAGAAACGTGGAGACGAAAAGCATCCATCAAGCACACACTTTTCCAAAAGCCCTCACTTTTGGCTCAGTTAGAGATCACAGATAGTGACAAAAAAATAATTGTACATGCGTTAGAAGGAGATCCGTTATGACATTGCCAGCTATTTTAGAAATTGAAAAAAAACAATTGAGAACAGATATTCCTCAATTCAATGTAGGGGATACTATTTCTATTGCAAAAGCTATTCTTGAAGGAAAAAAGAAGCGTCTTCAAAAATTTGAAGGAATTGTACTCAAAGTGCAAGGCA
>JAHFDB010000026.1 GCA_023249195.1 bacterium
ACATTTTTTCGAGAGAGTTTAGTAATTCAAAGGCATTCATGTCTGGCAGTCGAATGTCGAGAATGAGTATGGCTATATCTGTTTGGTGTTTGTAAAATATCTTTTGGGCTTCAAGGCCTGATACTGCGGATAAAATTTCAAAATTTGTTTTCTGCATAAAATAAATATATTTACAACCCAGGATGATAAATGTAATATATTTTCAAAAGCTACAGGGCAATCCTTCCTTCACGGCGCACCAACAATGGTTCCGGCCTTAAGAAGGGAGGTGATTCAAGATGAAAATAGACCTCCTAATAATAATAGCCAAGATTGTACTCTTGGCTATTAAATTAGTCCTAATCTTGAGTAGAAGCCTAGGTTAGGTTTACGTTCAGGCAGTTTCGTAGCTTCTGTCTGAACACTTTACACTTAGAAGTGTAATGCCCGTACTCAGGACTTGTCAAACTTTTTTTGTAAATACCTATGACAAGTCGAGCATTTGTGTATCCCCAAAATAATTCACCGTTTTAGCCTCTGTGAGATCACCTTGTGCTCACATCAACGCTGCACCAAGTGGCCAGCTTAACGCTTGATTCAGCAGATCTCTTGCATTTGATTTCTGCATAAAATAAAGATATTTACAATATAGGGCGATAAATGTAGTATATTTTCAAAAGCTACAGGGCAATCCTTCCTTCACGGCGCACCAACAATGGTCCCGGCCTTAAGAAGGGAGGTGATTCAAGATGAAAATAGACCTCCTAATAATAATAGCCAAGATAATACTCTTGGCTATTAAATTAGTCCTAATCTTGAGTAGCTCCCCAGGTTAGGTTTATTTCAGGCAGTTTCGTAGCTTCTGTCTGAACACTTTACACTTAGAAGTGTAGTACCCGTGCTCAGGACTTGTCAAACTTTTTTTGTAAATACCTATGACAAGTCGAGCATTTGTGTGTCGCCAAAATAATTCACCGTTTTAGCCTCTGTGAGATCACCTTGTGCTCCCATCAACGCTGCACCAAGTGGCCAGCTTAACGCTTGATTTAGCAGATCTCTTGCATTTGATTTCTGCATAAAATAAAGATATTTACAATATAGGGCGATAAATGTAGTATATTTTCAAAAGCTACAGGGCAATCC
This sequence comes from bacterium, assembly GCA_023249195.1. GTDB lineage: Bacteria > Margulisbacteria > Marinamargulisbacteria > SXXA01 > JAHFDB01 > JAHFDB01. The sequence goes on from JAHFDB010000026.1 coordinate 1,123, forward strand.
TTCCTTCACGGCGCACCAACAATGGTCCCGGCCTTAAGAAGGGAGGTGATTCAAGATGAAAATAGACCTCCTAATAATAATAGCCAAGATTATACTCTTGGCTATTAAATTAGTCCTAATCTTGAGTAAGAGCCCAGGTTAGGTTCACGTTCAGACAGTTTCGTAGCTTCTGTCTGAACACTTTACACTTAGAAGTGTAGTACCCGTGCTCAGGACTTGTCAAACTTTTTTTGTAAATCCCTATGACAAGTCGAGCATTTGTGTGTCACCAAAATAATTTACCGTTTTAGCCTCTGTGAGAGCGAAGGTTTCAGGCGACTGACAGGGATAAAGCGCATAGCTTACCTAACACTCACCTGCCGACTCATCTCATGAATCACGGTCAACTCATACCTGCGAATGGCCAACTTTACTAACAAGGCATAGAAATTTTTGGAAAAATCCTCAACCTGAAACATCCCGCATGCGGCCCCATTTAAAACAGCTTCTTTAAGCAACTCTTTTTCTTGAGCTTGCGTCACCACCACCCCATAAGTCGGTTGATGATGCATCCCCTTGGATCTGAATAACCCACGAGCCACCTCTTTCCAATCACTCAAGGTCTCAGCTTGAAGATCACTCACCCAAATATCCAATTGATCTTCTTCTGTAGGATGATCGATTTCAATTAACTCAAAAACAGGTCTCACACTCTTTATTTCATTCAAAGTCTCATTCATTAAAATCGTTTGAAGTACAAATTTAAAGCTAGAAGTAACACCAATGCGAAAGGGTTTCATGCTTGGTAAAGCTATCCCATAAAAATTATGAATCAACTCGAAAATAGGGGCCAAAGAGGCGGTCAACTTAAAATCATCCCTTGAACCCGAAGGAAAAACGCCATTGTCAGGTGTCCCGTATACATTAAATAAATCCATAATCTGAGGCATCCACTTTCCTTGCTCTTCAGGTAGCATTTGAGTAACACGATGATAGAAAGTTTCTCGAATAGAGCTTAAAGCCATCATTACTTGCATGCGTTCTTCAATTTGACCCCCTTTGTAAATATAGGGGTCAGCTTCAAGTGCGTTTTGCACGGCAGCCTCAATATCCTTCTGAACAAAAGGTTTTACCATATAATTTAAAGCCCGGTACTCTCCAAACATGTTTTGAATCCACTCTTGATCGTTATACTCTGTTTGAACCACTGTAGGGGGAATGCCAGGGAAGCACATTTTTTCGAGAGAGTTTAGTAATTCAAAGGCATTCATGTCTGGCAGTCGAATGTCGAGAATGAGTATGGCTATATCTGTTTGGTGTTTGTAAAATATCTTTTGGGCTTCAAGGCCTGTAGTTGCAGGAAACACGTCGAATGTAGGTTCGAAAACATCTTTTAGCCATCTGAGCTGGGGTTTACTGTCTTCAACAATTAGCATTTTTCGTTTTGTCATGTCGTGGGCTCCCTTTTTGTATGACGAAAATTTAATTTTAACGAATAGCCTGAACAGATTCCTTTTCAATGGGCAATACCATCACAAACGTGGTCCCTTTTTCTGAGGACTCATGAACGGATATGAATCCTTTATGTGCATCCATCACTCGCTTAACAAAGTGAAGCCCCAATCCAACATTAGAACTTCCAGGTTTCGCCGTCGTTACACCGTGTTCAAAAAGAGTCTCCTTTACAAGGGGATCTATTCCAGGGCCAGAATCCCTCACGTAGATTTTTACATAATCCTCTTCAATCCCTATCCACACCTTTATTTTTCCATTTCTTGGGGTGTACTGCAAGGCATTCAATAATAGGTTCAAAATGGCTTGAGACACATAGGCAGCGCTGCCTTTTACCATTGGAAATTCGTGAGGAATTTCTTTTTCAATCACAATCTTGTTTGTAAATGCCTCATTATCTACCAGTTTAATCACTTGATCGATAATACGGTATAAATTCAAGGGGGAATCTGCCCAAACTACGGCACCAGAATCAGCCAATAGGGTTTTGGTTAATTCTCCTAAATGTAAAATGCATTCCAACATATCTTCGACATTTTCTTTGATTTCTGGACTAGGATTATGGGATAGCAAAATAACAGAACAACATGCCTGGATCGCCGTTAGTGGCCCCTTTACTTCGTGCGTAATACCTCGAATAATGGCTCCGAGAGTCGCTTGTTGGGCTAAAGATTGAACAAGGGCGTTGGATTTTTCAAGACGGTTCAGCGTTGCAACTAGAGTTGTATTAGATTGATTCAAAACCTCATTGTTTTTAATTAGATTTTCTTCAGAATCAGTCACCATACTAAAAAATACAGAATGAGACCCAAAAATAATCGTAAACGAGGTTGCTGCGATAAATAGTTGCAAAAACTTAAAATAAATTGGTGCAACAACCAAAGGGGGAATCATTCCAAATAGAACCCAAATGAGAATAAAAAAGCATACTATCGGGAAAGCAATGCCTAAACCAAAATAGATACGATGTTTTTTGTTAAAAAAGGCAATAGGGAGTGCTGACATTGCAAAATACATGTATTGAGCCCCACTTTTATCACCCAATACGACACCAAAATAGAGTATAACCAAAGATACGGTTGCAATTAGCAATAACCCTGCAAGATTACTATGGCCTTTTTTACTCATTAAAGTAGCTATTCCAAATAAAATAACGGCAGGAATTACCATAATACATGGCTGTATTAAATGTAAAAAATAAAAGATAGGAATATACGGCAACCCCAAAGCAATCAGAACAAGACCTACTCTATAAACAAAGGTCTTTCGTTTCTCTTCAAGTAAAACAATATCGTTCGTTTTCAAATCAATTGGTACTTTAATGGAAGTTTCCCCCTATTTGGAAATATCAATGACATCGTAACCTAAAGCTCTCAATTGAGAAATACATTCTTGAATAGGCCCTTCCAATTTCAATTTTTGCCTATATCTTTCCGAACGATCTTGCCAATCTCCATTTGCTGGAAGCCAAGGTCGAATACAATGCTCTTCAAAGGCTTCTAATTCATGAGGAATTTTACTCATTCCCTGCTCATAAGCTTCCATATACGTGTTGAGTGTCAGAATAACATCTTCAACAGCTTGTTTAAGAATGTCTGGCTGCTTTAAATTAATATCCTTCAAATCCTGTTCAGTGAGGAAACATTTATCTGGAGCAATGAGACTGGCATGTTTTGCTTTTTGTAGTAATTTTAAGAGGACTAAGGAAATGGCTTCTTGCGTAATTTCTTTCGGATATGAAACGACATCATTTGCAATTCCAACGTGCATATTTCCATTTTTCATCAATTCTCCACCGGGAGTAGATTCTGCAATTTGTTCATCTGGAACATCAATTTTTTGTAAAATGGCACTCAATGCAAAACACGCATAAAGACTACTGGTGTACGGTCGTAATTTTTCAAGATAGTAGCCTTCAGTGATGATGGTTTGATCTTTAATATGCTTTGATTCTTTAGAAGATTTTGTAAAATAATTTTCCATTTCTCTAGACAAGAAGGGCACATTTACTTTAGTGGTAGCTTGAATAGCATGAACTTCTTTCATAATTTCAATAGCAGTTTGAATGACAGGATCTGGATTTTCTTTGTGAGAATCAAGATTTCCATGAAAAATATCTATTAACACGCCATTTCTTTGAGTCACTTTTAATAAAACACCCTCAGATTTTTTCAGTGCCTTAAGATTATCCCCATCGTCATCGTGAAAAAATAGCAATGATAGAAATTTTGCATAAGCAAAGATTCCTTTATAGCTGTCTGGACCCAAATTAGGTAGTGCTCGCCAAGCTAATGCTACGTAATCTCCACTTACAAGTTCCTCGAGTCGTGATTGATTGAACCCTTTTTCTTTTGCCCACACTACAATATCTTTTCTCAATTGAAGCAACGTATCGATACCTGACTTTATCTCAACCCTAGGCAGTAAATTTTTCAAATTACCAATCACAACCTTTTGAACACTTTCAAAAACCATAACCGCTCTAAATGGAGTTAACTTCTCTTTTTGAATCTGATATTCCTTTAGGTGGGCTACAGAAACAGAATCGATCGATAACTGATTTTTTGAAAAAATATTGATAAAGTGGTTTCCAAATGGAGACATATATCCATTAAATATGGCTTTTAGTTGTGTAGCCGCTTCTTCTTTAAAATTACCAGTTTGAGAAAACAAATCCCTTCCCGCAGTTAGAGTGGCTATAAAGAAAACATCCATCTCATTGAGGCTTAATTGATTGCTTTTTACAATATCTTGAATATAGGAGTACATTTTTGCCAATTCAGTTGCAATGGAAGGGAATCGCTCCTTTAATTTGAGATATTTGTCTTGCAATTTTTGAGGTATTGATACGAACGAAGTAAGCGCATCAAACGATGGCTTCAATGGGATAACAGCAAGCATTTTACAGAAAACTTGACGGCGCTTAGGCTCAAACATATTTTATAGTCCTAAAACGATTATTATTGCTCCAATTTATTGCCCGCCTTAACAATAATTTAACTTGGCAACTCAATGTATCAAAAAAATAAGAATTTTTGAAGCTAATGACCGTATTCGGGTGCACCAAAGTTTAATTACTTTATAGACTTTTTCTCAACTCCTTGCGTATAATCACGGAATGTCTCTAAGCATGAACGATTTAGACTATGTGATTGAATTGGCGCATCTTGATATTGCCTTCCAAGACAAAGAGACGTATCTTGGCCAACTTCAAACCATATTGGGCCACATGGACAACCTGAATAGAATGGATCTCTCAGGTCTTCAGCCCACCTGTTATGGCGAGATTGAAGCCCCTTTTTACCGAGAAGATGTGGTGGTGTCTCATTCTGACTTATCCTTAGAAACCAATGCCCCAAGATGGGAAGACGGGTGTTTCCACGTACCCAAGATGGGGGAATAGCATGGCTTATACTTCCATTCCTGAACTGCATGAACGCCTCAAAAACAGAACTTTAACCGCAAAAAACCTGCTCGATATCCATTTTTCTGAGGTAGATCAGTGGGAACCCAAGCTCCATGCCTCGTTAGAAATTTTAAAGACCCAAGCTTATGAAAAAGCAGACCTGGTAGATGCCGAATTTGATAAGGGTGCTCCGATGCCTCTTTTGGCAGGCATTCCCATCGCTATCAAAGACAATATTTGCATGTCCGGTATTAAAACCACGTGTGCTTCCAAAATATTGGAAAATTTTATTTCTCCCTACAACGCCACTGTGATTGAAAAACTGAATGCTCAGCACATGATCCCCATGCTCAAAACCAATATGGATGAATTTGCGATGGGCTCTTCCACCGAAAATTCGGCCTTTGGGGCAACCCGAAATCCGTGGGACCTGTCTCGGGCTCCTGGGGGTTCTTCCGGAGGTTCTGCTGCAGTGGTCGCTGCTGGAGAAGTGCCCTTATCTTTAGGCTCAGATACGGGGGGATCTATTCGCCAACCCGCCTCATTTTGTGGGGTTGTGGGCATAAAACCTACTTACGGACGTGTGTCCCGATATGGACTGGTTGCTTTTGCCTCATCACTGGATCAAATTGGCCCATTTTCGCGTTCTGTTGAAGATGGCGCACACCTGCTTCAAGCCCTGTGTGGCCACGATGTTCACGACGCCACCTCCTCTCAAAATCCTGTTCCAGACTTTTCAAAAAGTCTTACTCCAGACGTCAAAGGCCTTAAAATAGGCGTGCCCAAAGAACTTTTTGGCTCTGCAATAGCCGATGATGTGAAACAAGCCTTGGTCAAAGCCCTCGATTTACTCACTGCCCAAGGTGCACGTTGGGAAGAAGTGAGCATGGGCTCGTTTGAAGCAGGTCTTTCCACCTACTATATTTTAGCGCCTGCGGAAGCTTCGGCTAATTTATCTCGTTTTGATGGGGTTCGATATGGCCATCGCAACACAAGCGCAACTAGCCTTAAAGAGATGTTCAAAAAGTCTCGTGGCGAAGGGTTTGGCCCAGAAGTCATTCGCCGTATTATTCTAGGTACTTTTGTACTCAGTTCTGGCTATTATGATGCTTATTATTTAAAAGCCCAAAAAGCCCGCACCCTCATTCAAGAAGATTTCAAAAAAGCATTTTCACACTATGACCTCTTATTAACCCCCACAGCACCGACAACCGCTTTTAAGTTAGGCGAAAATGCCGACAACCCTTTAGCGATGTATTTGGCCGACATTGCCACCATTCCCGTTAATTTAGCAGGACTTCCCGCGATGTCCATTCCATGTGGGTTTTCAAACGGACTGCCTATTGGTTTGCAGCTCATTGGAAAGGCCTTCGATGAAGCCACCATGTTGCGCGCCGGATATACCTATCAAACCCTCACCGATCACCATTTAAAAAGGCCTCTGTTATGAGTACATTTGAAGTTGTTATAGGGTTAGAAATTCATGCCCAACTCCAAACAAAAACCAAGCTTTTTTGTGGGTGTTCAACCCAATTTGGCCAAGAGCCAAACACACACACATGCCCTGTCTGCTTAGGCCTTCCGGGGGCATTGCCTGTCTTGAACAAAGCTGCCATTCAGATGGCGATTCAAGCCGGTCTTGCCTTAGGCTGCAGCATCCAAAATGAATCTGTCTTTTCACGTAAAAATTATTTTTATCCTGATCTTCCCAAAGGCTATCAAATCAGCCAATTTGACAAACCTATTTGCCTCGGTGGCAGCCTTACTATTGATGTAAACGGAACGCCTAAAACCATTGGTATTACCCGCATTCACATGGAAGAAGATGCCGGAAAATTGGTGCACCAAGGGGCCGACGCCATTGCCGGTGCAACATACAGCCTAGTCGACTTAAACCGTGCTTGCACCCCTTTAATCGAAATTGTTTCTGAACCCGATATCCGCAGTGCCCTAGAAGCCCGTCTTTACATGGAAAACCTCAAGCAAATTCTCGAACACATAGGGGTTTGTGATGGAAACCTCGACGAAGGCAGCATGCGCGCCGATGCCAACATCTCGATTCGTCCTATTGGTCAAAAAGAATTTGGCACCCGAACCGAAGTCAAAAACCTAAACTCTTTTAGAAGTATTGAACGTGCCATTCTCTACGAAATAGAACGTCAAAAAGAGGTCGTGTTGTCCGGTGGCAAGATTATCCAACAAACCATGCATTACGATGACAATACCCAAAAAACGGTGGTGCTGAGAAGCAAAGAAAATGCCCATGACTATCGCTATTTCCCCGAGCCCGACCTTCTTCCCTTAGTGGTCACCCAAGCTCAAATAGAAACCCTTAAAGCCCACTTACCCGAGTTGCCACAAGCCCGAATCACCCGATATCAATCCGAACATGCACTCTCGAAATCTGAGGCTGAAATTGTGGTGGGAGATCTTGACATTATGGCCTTTTTTGAATCTGCATTAGCACTTCAATCTCCTGTTTCGGCCAAGGATATTTGCAAATGGACCATCGGCGATGTATTGGCCCTCAACAAAGAAACCAAACACCTTTTTTCAACCTCATCTATCACCCCAAAACGCCTGCTCGGACTGCTTGAATTAATTCAAGCCGGCACCCTTTCAGGAAAAATGGCAAAAGAAGTGCTGCTAAAAATGGCAGACTCTACAGAAGATCCCGCAGACATCGTCAAAAAAATGGGCGTAACCCAAATTTCAGACACGTCGCAACTCGATGCCTTTATTCACGAAGTTTTAAACGCCAACCCAGATGTGATTGAAAAAGTAAAATCAGGCAAAACCAACTCGGCCGATTTCTTGATTGGCCAAGTGATGAAACTTAGCCGAGGGCAGGCAAAGCCCGACTTGGTTCGAACTTTGCTGTTGGAAGCGATTTCAAACCGTTAGAAGACGATCTCGCCATCCTCTCACACCCCTGAATCCTCCTCATTCAAAATACCCTTCGTTTATGGTAGTCTCAGAGTGTTCCAAACAAGACCCAGTGTCCAAGTTAGAAGGAGGTTCTCTATGTCATTAGTAGGTAAGAAAGCACCCGATTTTTCAGCAAAAGCTGTTATTAATGGGGGCGAAATTGTTGATCAATATGCGTTATCTGAGCTCAAGGGAAAGTATGTTGTGTTGTTTTTCTATCCCCTTGATTTTACTTTTGTGTGCCCTACGGAGCTGCATGCTTTTCAGGCAAAATTAGCCGAATTTGAAAAACGCAATGTTCAGTTGGTTGGGTGCTCAGTTGATTCTTGGTACTCTCACGCAGCATGGTTGAATACTCCCAAAAACAAGGGCGGTATCCAAGGTGTTACCTATCCGCTAGTGGCCGATTTTAACAAAACCATTTCACGTGATTACGGCGTCTTAAAAGAAGATATGGGCGCAGCCTATCGGGGTCTTTTTTTGATCGATAGAGATCAACTTGTTCGACACGAAACCATTAACGATTTACCCTTGGGCCGAAATGTGGATGAAACCCTCAGAATGGTAGATGCGCTTCAATATTATGAAAAAAATGGGGAAGTATGTCCCGCCAACTGGAAACAAGGTGATGAAACGATGAAGGAAAGTAAACAAAGCCTCGAAGCTTATTTTTCAACCAAATAACCACAAAAAGGAGTTTTAATATGCCATTTATCTTACCTGACTTGCCTTATGCTTTCACCGCCCTTGAGCCTCATATTGATGCTAAAACCATGGAAATTCATCATGGCAAACATCACCAGGCCTATATCACCAACTTAAATGCAGCCCTTCAAGGTACCGAGTGGGAATCAAAATCGATTGAAGATCTTTTGAAAAATATCAACTCTGTTTCTGAAGCTATTCGAACCGCCGTACGAAACAACGGGGGCGGACACGCCAACCATTCTCTTTTCTGGAAAACGTTGTCCCCGAATGCGGGTGGAGAACCTACAGGGGCATTGGCTCAGGCTATCACCCTCACTTTCGGATCTTTTTCTACTTTCAAAGAAAAATTTGAAACCGCAGCTAAAACCCGATTTGGCAGTGGATGGGCCTGGCTCGCAGTAAACAATGGGACTTTAGAAGTTTTCTCAAGCGCGAACCAAGACAGCCCTTTAATGGACGGAAAGACCCCCCTCTTAGGGTTAGATGTGTGGGAGCATGCCTACTATCTTCACTACCAAAACCGTCGCCCTGATTATGTGGCTGCGTTTTGGAATGTAGTCCATTGGTCAGCCGTTGCTGCCGAGTATGAATCTGCGCAAAAATAGGCTTCTCTTATGGCTGAAATTTCTCAGAGTTACACACATTTAGACGCTGAAAAAAAATGGCAAAACCAGTGGGAAACTTCGGATGTCTACCACTGGGATGCCACTCAAGACAGGGCTCAGACCTTTGCGATAGATACCCCACCCCCGACAGTTTCTGGCTCATTGCATGTGGGTCACGTTTTCAGCTATACCCAAACAGATGTATTGGCACGATTCCAACGTATGCGTGGTAAAAACGTCTTTTATCCTATGGGCTGGGACGATAATGGGCTACCTACCGAACGCCGAGTACAAAATGTATTTGGCATTTCGTGTAATCCGCATGTGCCTTACGATCCTTCTTGGAAACCTCAAAAAGTATCCGAAAAAGACACTCAAAGGCTCGAAGTCTCCCGTCAAAACTTTATTGAAGCGTGTGCCGAGCTCACCAAAGAGGATGAAGCCGTTTTTGAACAGATGTGGAAACGCCTAGGTCTCTCTGTCGATTGGAATCTGCAATATAGCACCATCGACGATCATTGCCGAAAACTGTCTCAGTTGTCGTTTCTTGACCTGATCAAAAAAAATCTTGTCTACCAAGTCGAAGCCCCAACCATGTGGGATGTGGATTTCAAAACAGCCGTAGCGCAAGCCGAAATTGAAGATCGTACCAAACCCGGCGCTTATCATTCTATTCAATTCGACATCGAAACCGGTGGAAATTTTGTGATTGCCACCACCCGACCCGAGCTTTTACCTGCGTGTATTGCGGTCGTTGCCCACCCAGACGACCCTCGTTTTCAACCCTTATTTGGAAAATATGCTATTACCCCTATTTTCAAAGCCAAAGTCCCCATTCTCGCCTCTACGCACGCAGACCCAGAAAAAGGCAGCGGTATTTTAATGGTCTGTACCTTCGGCGATGCTCAAGACGTCGACTGGTGGAAAAAGTCCAACTTACCCATCAAACAAGTGCTTGGGAAAAATGGCCGACTTTTACCCATTACTTTTGGTCCAGCCCCCTTCGAAAGCCTTGACACCGCCAAAGCCCAAGAGGCTTACAAAACCCTAGAAGGCCTCAAAGTACATCAAGCCCGAAAAGCCATTGTTCCTTTGCTCGGGTCAGCCCTTGTGAAAGACCCAGAAGCGATTGAACATCCGGTAAAATTCTACGAAAAAGGCGACAGCCCTATCGAGTTTATGACAACCCGACAATGGTTTATCAAAATTTTAGAAAACAAAGAGGCACTCCTCGCCCAAGGCCGCAAAATTGCCTGGCATCCGGATTATATGAAAACCCGCTACGAAAACTGGGTTGAAGGCCTCGGCCAAGACTGGTGCATCAGCCGTCAACGTTTCTTTGGGGTTCCGTTTCCAGTGTGGTATCCGGTTCTAGCCACGGGAGAGACCGATTTTGCGAATCCCATTTTTGCTACCCCTGACCTGCTTCCTGCAGACCCTTTGGCCCAGCCTGCTCCGGGATACACCGAGTCACAACGCAATCAACCCCATGGCTTTACCGGAGACCCTGATGTCATGGACACGTGGGCAACTTCGTCGCTAACGCCTCAGCTCATGAGCCACTGGGGCCTCGATGATGACCGACACAACAAAGTATTTCCTATGGACATTCGCCCCCAATCTCATGAAATTATTCGCACTTGGGCCTTCTACACCATCGCCAAAGCGTGGATGCACCACAACGAAATCCCCTGGAAACATGTCATTATCAGTGGGTGGATTCTCGATCCGGACCGCAAAAAGATGAGTAAATCTAAGGGCAATGTGGTCACCCCAGACGCCCTCCTAGAACAGCACTCGTCTGATGCCGTGCGCTATTGGGCCTCTCGTGCTCGTTTAGGTGTGGATACGGCTTTTGACGACTCTATTTTTGCCATCGGAAAAAAACTCACCCACAAACTCTTTAATGCCAGCAAATTCACCATGTCCCAACTCAAAGACGCCGGTCACCACACCGTTCTTTCCAAAACCGACATCACCGATCCCGTAGACCTCTCCTTCGCCAAAAAACTTCAAGACGTCATCGCAAAGTCAACCCTCCAATGGGAAAAATTCGACTACGCAGGCGCCCTAGAGACCACAGAGGCCTTTTTCTGGACTTTCTGCGATCATTACATCGAGCTAGTCAAAATCCGTGCCTATCAAGAAACAGGCCCCTCTCAGCGTTCTGCCATGGCCATGCTAGATTGTGCTTTACATACTTTTCTACGCTTATTCGCCCCCTTTATTCCCTATATCACCGAAGAAGTCTGGTCCTATCGCTATACCGAGCAAAGTGCCTCTGTCCATCGCAGCACATGGCCCACCCTTCAAGAATGGAATGATCACGTCACCCAAGCCCAAAACTATACCGAGGTATTCCCCCTCGCTGTTCAGATATTGTCTGAAATTCGAGCGTGTAAAACCCAACATCAAAAAAGCATGAAGCATCCGGTAACAGGGTTAAAAATAGCCTGCACTGCAGATCAAAAAACGTTAATTCAGTATGCACTCAGTGACTTAAAGCGCGCTGGGACGGTTCAGGGTGAGGTTATAGTGGCACTTTCTGAAAACTGGAAACTGGAAATAGAACTAGAAACTGCATTTCAATAACATTGCAATGTTATTGAAATGCAATAACAATAACATTATAATGTTATTGTTATGATTTACGAGTCAAATCCCTGGTGGAAAGAAAGCCGTGTCCCAAACGAACTATGTGGTCGATTCAGGACCGTGTTTTCGCAGATTTTATCACTGATGCCCCTTCGGCAGATGGTGATACTCACCGGGCTCAGGCGAACAGGAAAATCGACCCTCATGTACCAGCTGATTCGGGCTTTATTAGAGTCTGGAACCCCAGAAACCCACATTCTTTATTTTTCTTTTGATGTTCAAATAGGGTCTCTTTCTGAATTGGTGAAGCAGTATGCGATTGAGGTGGTGCGCCAAAGTTTAGATGACGTCTCTGTGATATTGTTTTTTGACGAAATTCAAAAAGTAAAAAACTGGGAAAATCAGATTAAGCAACTTTATGATCGCTACCCTAAGATAAAAATTGTTCTTTCGGGGTCTGCTCAACTGACCATGTTGAAGGGGTCGAGAGAAAGTTTAGCAGGTCGATTTTTTGAAGTAAGGATACATCCGGCCGACTTTGCCGAGTATCTTGATTTTCAAGGGCATGCGATCTCTATCGAAAAAGAAAAAATAAACGAAAATATGCTCAAAACGCACTTTGGAACCTATCTTGAAACAGGTGGATTCATAGACTGTTTTTCATTACCGCCTCATTTGCAAAAGCAGTATTTAAGAGAGGGCGTTCTCGACCAAGTTATTTTTAGAGATATCCCACAAGTTTGGGCCATTCACTCGCCCCAAACACTCAGCCAGCTCATGAGAATTTTTTCAGGTCATATCGGTCTTTATTTAGAGTATAAATCATTGGGAAATGACTTAAATTTAGATCAACGCACACTTTCAACTTACGTTGAATATCTCTCTATGACGCTCTTGATTCAACAGTGTTACAACTACTCTCCTAATATTTTGACGAGTGAAAAGAAGCTCAAGAGACTCTATCTGTCTAATACGGGATTCACTTTAGCTTTAAATCCGTCGACTCCTTTTTCTCAATTATGTGAGCAATATTTTATCAATACACTTCAGGCAAGATTTTTTTATCGATCGGTACGACAAGAAGAGGTAGACATGGTGCTACTCAATGAAGCTCAAGAAATTTTACCTATTGAAGTAAAAATAAGCTCAAAAGTAGAGATGTCCGATTTAAAATCGTTAAGAATCTTTATGAAACACCACCACTGTCAAAAAGGGCTTGTCATCACTCAGGATACCCATAAGGTCTTTATGACACCCGAAAAGGGCGCAATTGTTGCAATCCCGTATTGGAGATATCTTACTCTTGAGGCGACTTTGAAGGGTTTTCAAGGGAATAGGTAAGTTAGAAAACTATTTTTGCGTAAAGCGTCTGTATCTCGCAATCCTGAGTCAAGATCTCCCCAAGCCACGAGGATATTAGAAATTTAGGAAAACAAAAAGTTAAAATCTTCTTTGGTAATTTGTGCGTGGTGTCCCGTCTCGGACAAAATACTCTCGGCAATAGCGCGTTTCTTTTTCTGCATATCTAGAATTTTTTCCTCAACGGTGCCTACTGTAATAAATTTATACACAAAAACAGCCTTGGTTTGGCCCATACGATGGGCGCGATCGGTGGCCTGATCTTCAACGGCAGGGTTCCACCAAGGATCGTAATGAATAACCGTATCGGCGGCAGTTAGATTAAGCCCCGTCCCACCTGCTTTGAGACTAATCAAAAAGAGCGGGACTTCATTTTTTTGAAACTTTTGAATAAGCGGTAGTCGATTCGTAGTTTGCCCCGTGAGTTTGATATAGGGGATCTGCCGTGAGTCAAGTTCCTGTTCAATCAGGGTAAGCATGCTGGTGAACTGAGAAAACAAAAGCACCCTACGCCCTTCTTCAAGCATGGTTGGCAGCATTTCCATCAATGCGGTAAGCTTGGCCGAACCCGCGTCTTTTTTTGCATGGGCTAATTTGAGCAATCTGGGGTCACAACATACCTGACGCAACTTCAAAAGGGCATCTAAAATAATAATTTGGCTGCGTTCAACCCCTTTTTTATCAATAGCCTCTTGGACTTTGCGATGCATCGAGAGGCGAATGCTTTCATAGACATCTCTCTGAGCAGAATCAAGTTCGACCCGTTGTAAAATCTCTGTTTTTGGAGGCAATTCTTGAATGACCTCTGCCTTGGTACGTCGAAATAAAAAGGGCTTTACCAAGCTAGATAAGCGACTTCTGCAAGTGGCATCTTGAAATTTTTCAATAGGAGTTCTAAACCGTTGTTTAAACTCTATTTTTTCACCTAATAATCCCGGCATCAAAAAATGAAACAGCGACCACAATTCGCCCAAATGGTTTTCAAGTGGAGTCCCTGTTAAACATAACCGATGATCCGCCTTAAGTTGGTGGGCAATTTGTGTCATTTTAGCCTGCGAATTTTTAATAAAATGGGCTTCGTCTAAAATCACCATGTGATAGTTATGTTTCAGCAAAACATCGGCATCACGAGCAAGCAGTGGATATGTGGTCAAGATAAGATCATGGGTCATTATTTGATCAAAACTGGTCTTTCTGTTCTGGCCTTGCAAAAGCAAGGTTTTAAGCGTGGGCGCAAACCGTTCCGTTTCAATTTTCCAGTTGGAAATGACACTCGTAGGCGCGACAATTAGGCATGGTTTTTGAAGTCGCCCTTCGCATTGTTCAATCAATAAATGACCTAGCGTTTGAACGGTCTTTCCCAACCCCATGTCATCGGCTAAAATTCCGTTAAGACGGTACTCTCGCAAAAATTGCAACCATTTCACACCTTCCATTTGATAAGGACGTAAAGTAGCCTGAAAAGAAGACGGCAGCGAAACCTCTTTGATCCCAGAAAACTGTTGCATTTGCTTACCCAGCTCAAGCAATGAAGCATTTCCAAACCAGCGCAATTTACTCGAAACAAGGGCTTTTTCCATTTCAACAAGCAAAGAAGCCTTCGCACGTGAGAGCTGCAAAGAATTGTCTTTAGACCATGCCTTGGGCGAGTACATCGAGAGTAAGACCTGCAACAAGGGGAAAAGTCGTTCTCCTGGGATAGTGACAATGTGTGTGGAAGAAAGGGTCAGTACCATAGAATCTTGAGGGTTGGCCTGGATATGGTCTATTATTTTTTGAATATCGGTTTGCTGGATTAACTTTATGAGCGGTTCCAATAAATTGATGCGTTTTTCTCCCACAAGCACGCCCAATTCAAGGTTAAACCAGTCAAAATCACTGGTTTCTTTCAGGTCACTATACCATTCATCGGCATGAACCACAGTCAAATCGGGATATTCTTTATCAAAGGTGATCGTCCACCCTTGGTCTCGAAGTCGAGGGAGCAGCCCAGCTGCTATTTCCGAGATTAACTCGGAAGAATCTCCTTGAGCAACAAATACAGCGGAACGGAGCAGTGGGTCTTTCCTAAGCAAGTGATCATACTCAGGGACCGTCTTAAGTAAGTTCAAAGGAATGTCCTTAAGCCTGCTTAACCATGAGAACTCTGATGTGGCATTTCGATAGACAGTGATCAAGTGATTATCTTGAATAACCTGTATCTCAGACTCCGATTGATGGTGAGGAACGAGCTGCTCCAAATAGCGAAAATAAATAATGCCGACAACAAAGGGAATATCTACGTTGTAATACCGTGAACTTGAAAAATAATTTCTACAAAATTTGAGGTGAAAAACAGGCTCCGGAACGACATTCAATGACTCTCCCTTTTTATAAAGGACGGGCAGTGGGATTGAAAGGCCTTGAGCTTCATGGTTTTTAAACACGGTATGAATTTGAGGTGCCACAGCGGGGGGTAACCGCGGAGCCTTACACAGTTCTAAAACAAGGACATCTGGCAGCGCGGTTTCGACACGCCCTATTTCACCCTTCAGCGGGTCGACATAATACAAAGGACGAATCGGTAACATGACGCAGCCCTTGTCTTGCAAGCTGCACCGGATAACCTGATCAACACTATTGGGAACGTGTTCCCATCGAAAATCAGCCTGTCGAGGCGCACCCACAACCAAAGGTGTTTGTATCGTATTCCAATAGACACGCTGTGTCTTCAAAAGCCGATCAAAAACAAGCTCAAGAGAGGTATCCGTGGTAAAAATAAAAAAACCGTCATAGCTGGAATTAGAATAGGCAAACGCCTTCATCATCGAACACAGTTCTAAATCATCTGCACTGAGATGTTTTCTCTGCGATTCCCTGCTATGTGAATAGGGTTTAGGAATACCCAAGCCCCCTTTTTTTAAATTCCGGCACACACATGTTTCAATTCTAAAAAAAGACCGCCCAACATCAGAAAGTCTTAAAATAAAGACAAGCGTGTCTTCTTTTTGAACAGGGATAATCGTTTGGGGATTCACAGCCTGAAGAACATCATTAAGCCACGATCGAACGGGTTGATGAGTAGGAGAATCGAGAATAGAAAAAGAGCCCTGCATGTTGAAATAAAGTATATCTGTTAGTAGGGCTGTGCGAAAGGGGGTAAAAAACTATACTATTAAGGGATGCAAACTAATTTTGTTTTAGATCTGCGCCTGAGTCACTATGACTTACTTTAACTATTGGGGAAAAACAAATAAGGCAGGCGAGTATCATTTACTTGTTTATCATTGCTTAGATGTTGCTGCTGTAGGTAAGAAACTCCTTGAGAGTCACCAAGGAATCACTTCGTTTTTTTGTGAAATTTTTGAACTTTCTCCAGAAGAGCTGTTGAACTGGCTACCCTTTTTATTAGCTTTGCATGACATTGGAAAATTTAGCGATGGGTTTCAACAGCTTGTGCCCGAATTAGCAAAAAATCTAGGAAGAAGCAAAAGCAAAAAAACATACCCCATTCGGCATGACCCACTTGGATTTATTCTCTGGGATATCATCAAAAAAAACTTCCCTGAAAAAATACAAGAAAGCATCTCAAATACAGCTCCCGCAATATTTGGACATCATGGTAAGCCCGTCTCGAGCAAAGACGATCGATCCTTGTTTTCTGAAGAAAACGAAAACAATGCAAAAGAATTTATTCAAAATTTGAAGGGCATGTTTTTGGTAAATTTAGAGGAGATTCCAAAAATAGATCGAAAATGGACCTGGTGGCTCGCTGGGTTTGTGTCTATGTGTGATTGGCTCGGCTCCGACCAAACGTTTTTTAAGTTTTACGGCGAGGAAATACCCCTCGAAACTTACTGGAATAAGATTGCCATGCCCTCTGCAAAAGCTGCCCTGAAAGCGTCTGGGCTAAGGGATGCATCCCCCTCCGACTCAAAACACTTTGGCGATTTATTCCCTCGAATTGACTATCCCACCCCGCTCCAAGAAAAACTTTGCGCTATCCCACTGGAGAATGAACCCCAACTGTTTATTTTAGAGGATGTCACAGGTGCAGGAAAAACAGAGGCTGCATTAATGTTAGCCCATCGATTAATGGTGAAGGGTTTAGGCGAAGGCATCTATATTGGGTTGCCGACAATGGCCACCTCAGATGCGATGTATGAGCGCGTTGCCTCCGTGTATCGACAATTCTTTTCTAAAGAGTCTATGCCCTCTTTGGTACTTGCCCACGGTGCAAGAGATCAAAACGAGACCTTTTTGAACTCTATTATGACGAATAGATTGGATAAAGAAGAGCTATCTACCGCTGCTTTTTGTAACTATTGGGTTTCCAATAACCGAAAAAAAGCCCTGCTCGCTGATTTTGGAGTAGGGACGATCGATCAAGCCCTACTCGCCATCCTCCAAACCAAATACCAATGTCTTCGCCTATGGGGATTAAGACACAAAATTTTAATTTTGGACGAAGTGCATGCTAGCGACGCGTATATGCATGAGTTAACCTGTGCTTTACTCAGATTCCATAGAGCATCCGGTGGGTCTGCCATTTTGCTCAGTGCCACTCTCCCAAAAAAGATGAAGGTTGATTTGGTTCAAAGCTTTTATGGAAGAAAACGAGCTCCAGAGAGTGTCAAAAAAATAGTGTCCAAGGACTACCCACTGCTCACGTCATGGTCAAATATCTCGGGAATAAACGAAACAAAAGTAGAAACCAGAGATAGCCTCAAACGAACCCTTCAATGGTCCATCTACCCCGATCGTAAGCAGTTACTCCAACAACTTCTTGAAAAGCTAAACAATGGGCAATGCGCAGCTTGGATTTGCAACACGGTTACGGATGCAATCGCCTTATATAACGAAGCAATCCAATCAAATTTGGCCGTTAAATCCATTCTTTTTCATGCCAGATTTGCCATGGGAGATCGCCTAGAGATTCAAGCCAACGTGATGCAGCGCTTTGGTCCCGATAGCAGGGATGAAACTCGAGCTGGGAAATTGGTCATTGCGACCCAAGTTATCGAACAATCCTTGGACTTAGATTTTGATTGGATGGTGTCTGATCTTGCGCCGATTGATCTTTTGATTCAGCGCGCCGGACGATTACGCCGACACGTCCGGGATCAAGCAGGTAATCCCGAAAAAATCGAACAACGAGGCCCTGTAGAGTTTTGGATTCAAGGCCCCCAACCTAATTTTAATTGTGATAAAAATTGGTATAAAACACCCTTCAAATCAGCCGCCTTTGTTTACGAAGATCATGTCCAATTATGGAAAACGGCACACTATATTCACGAACACCCTTCCTTTCAAGTCCCCGAACGGATGAGAGAGGCGATTGAAACCGTGTTTGGTGAGAACTCCCGTGAAAATGTACCTGAAACACTGTTGCCCTCTGCTGAAAAAAAAGAAGGGGCTGATTTCGCTGCTGGACAACTCGGCCGTATAAACACCATTGCTCTGGACGCTGGGTATTCGGCAGACTATGGATGGGAAGAAGACGTAAAAATTCCCACACGGTTGTCAACTCAGCCCACCCAGGTCATCCGACTAGCACGCTGGGAAAATGGCCAATTGCAGCCATGGTGCGAGCATAAGGAGGCTAAAAAAGCATGGGCACAAAGTGAAGTGTCGGTTAGCCTATCCAAAATTGCTCAAGAATCTTCGCAATCGATTCTCAAGCAAGCGATTGATACACTTAAGGCTACTTGGCCAGGCAAGCCTGAGTATTATTGCGTGATTCCGTTATGGCAAAATAGCGATGGCCAATGGATAGGAACAGCCAAAAATGCTAAGGGTGAAAAAATCTCCCTGCGTTACGATCGAGAAGTGGGGTTGATGTATGAATGAGAAATGGGTGTGGGGAACGTTTGATCAACTTTTTTTGATTAATTTTGATACCACTGGTTCATCCCCACGAAGGAATCTTAGCAGCATCTAAAAAATTAATCAAAAAAATTAATTAAATTTGAGACCACCTTCTTTAATCTATTGACACGAATAAGCGAACCCATCTATGATCTAAATCATGTCTTATATCTACCTAGATAAATCTGGATGTTTGGAGTTTCTATTAAGAACAAAGCCCTATGCGCTTATATCGAGCCGCCATCCGGTAACCCACGCACAGGGTCTTACTTGATATACTTCATACTACCCATAAAAATGACTACTGTAAACATTTTTCACTTAAAAAGGGCATTCAATGAATTTAATTAACGACCCCTGGTTACCCATTATCAGAAAAAATGGACACCAAGAACTCATCTGTCCTTGGCAACTTACAGACCAATTGAATACCAATCCCATCGTGGATTTGGACTACCCACGTCTCGATTTCAAAGGATCGATGATCCAGTTTTTAATTGGCTTGTTTCAGACTGTTGCTATGCCGAAAACTGCCAAAGAATGGAAAAATCAATGGGACATGCCACCCACGCCCGAATCTCTGCGCCAAGCTTGTCAAAAATACAGCCCAGCATTCAATTTGGACGGGGAGGGGCCTCGGTTTATGCAGGATTTGGAGCTGGAAGAATTAGAGAAAAATGCAAAACCAATTTCCTTCTTATTCTTGGATGAACCTGGAGATAAAACGGTTAATGAAAACAGAGACCTATTTATAAAAAGGGACAGAGTCAGCTCTTTGCCTGTTTCAGAAGCTATTGCTGCATTGCACTGTTTACATTCTCAAGCTCCGGGAAAAGGATCTGGCTATCAAACATCCCTCCGTGGTGGTGGGCCATTAACTACGTTGCTTAGCCCAAAAGATCTTGACGGCAATGTTCTGTGGCATCTTGTTTGGTTGAATGTGATACCAAGGGAAGACGCACAGACTCTATATAATATTTCAGCCTACGATAGTGACGACGAAGACGTGGCAATTGAAGATATATTTCCTTGGATGGCTAAGACAAAAGTTACCACTAAAGAAAAAGGTCTACTGATGAAAAATTCTCATTGGCTACAAGCATATTGGGGCATGCCAATTCGTATTAAACTTTGCTTTGTTAGGGGAAATAATCAAGCTATTTCTCCTGATTTTAAACATCAAGTGATAGCGACTAAGTGCTATCCTCAGCCCAAAGGTGTGAAATATGAGAAATGGATTCATCCCTTAAGTCCTTATGGGAATAAGGGGAAATCAGACATGTATTGTATAAAACCCAATGAAGGTGGCTTAAGCTATAAGCACTGGCTAGGATGGACTTTGGGGCAAGATTCGCTTACTGAAAAAAAGGGAGTCTCTCCATCTGAACAAATCAGTAAATTTTCTAGACGAAAAACAGGGATTCAGACTCAAATATGGGCATTTGGGTATGATTTCTATAATACGAACAAGCTTCGAGGTTACCAAGAAGCTAAAATGCCATTATTCTATTTTGAAAATGAGGAGGCTCAAGGCACGTTTAAATCTCACGTCACGCAACTGTTATTGGCTGCAGAAGAAGTGGCAAAAAATACGCGGACTGCTGTTCGATCTGCGTGGAAAGCAGACAAGGGTGAACTTGGTTTTATCGACTCTGAATTTTGGCAAACCACGGAAGTTGATTTTTATAGAATGCTGGGCAAAATTAAGGCCCGTGTGGAAACAGATGTCAGAGATCAGGCAGCGGATCTGCTGCAAAGCTGGCACAGCGTGATTTGCAAAGCCTCTCAAACCATTTTTGAAAAACGGGTTTTTTCAAGTGACATGACGATGGAAAATACCAAGAGAATTGTCGATGCTCATCAACAGTTAATGAGGGATAACTATTCCAAAAAAATTAAGCAAGCGTTGGGTATTGAATTGAAACAAAAAAAGGAGGACAAATAAGTGGCGCAAACACCTGAAGAGATTGTTTATGCATGGTGGAAAAATCTCAATGATGCAAGAGATAAAACCCCAAATGTTTTTACTCCCTTTAATTCCGGAGATTCCGCCAATCTTAGGCGGGCCAAAACACTAGAGGAGGTGTTGATCAATGCGCCGGCTATGTATGAGTTAAAGAATAGATTAGCGGCTCAAACAATTTGGGAGAATTTAGAGAAAAACTGGGATCGTATAGCTTTGATTGCAGCTGTGTTAAGTCACGTGAGAACTGATAAAAATGTGAATTTACCACTGGCTTTAGCGGAGCTTACACACAAAAAAGACCATTCCGGCAGTACCATTAAATTGCGATTCCAACGACTTATTCAAAATCAAACACCGGAAGAGATTTTTAGACCGATGATTCGAATGCTCACTTATTTGGATGAGAAAACCGATGTGCATTATTTAGCCAAGGCACTCTATTTTTGGAATGATAATATCCGAAAAGAATGGGCCATTGAGTTTTATAAAAACGTTAAATAAAAAAGGAGACTATTTTATGAAAGAAAGATTTTTACAGCTACATATTCTAACTGCTTATCCACCCTCGAATGTTAACAGAGACGATATGGGACGTCCTAAAACGGCTGTTGTCGGTGGTGCGATGCGATTGCGTATTTCTTCTCAAAGTTTGAAGCGAGCTTGGAGAACCTCAGAACAATTTGAAAAAGAACTCAAGGAGTACATAGGTATACGATCAAAACGAATTGGTGAAGATCTTGTTAATGCCTTAGTTAATGGTGGAATTCAAGAAAAAAAAGCTTTTTCTTGGATCAAAAAAATGCTTGATAAGTTCCAAACAGAACCCAAAAAAGAAAAAGATACAGACGATAACACAGACACATCCGACGAAAAAACATCTGAAAAAACAAATAAAAAGTCCAAAGAAATTTTGGAACAAATGGTTCATTTTAGTCCAGAAGAAAAAAAAGCTTTGGACAATCTCATTCACGTCTTGATTGAGCGAAAATCAGATCCTACCGAAGATGAGCTTAATTCTCTTCGGAAAAAAGAAATTCAGGCAGCAGATATTGCGTTATTTGGACGAATGCTAGCAAAACATCCTGAATCTAACCAAGATGCCGCTGCACAAGTGGCTCACTCTTTTACCACTCACAAAGTCGCTATTGAGGATGATTTTTTTACAGCCGTGGATGACTTAAACACTGGAGAAGTTGATCGGGGATCTTCACATTTGGGGGTCATGGAATTTGGATCGGGTATTTTTTATACCTATGTTTGTATTAATCGAAAATTATTGGCTGAAAATCTTCAAAATAATGAAGAATTAGCTCAAAAAACGATTCAAGCCTTTGTAGAAGCTGTTGCAACGGTTGGTCCTTCTGGGAAACAAAATAGTTTTGCTCAGCATGTTCGATCAGAATACATTTTGGCAGAGCTAGGAGATCAACAACCTCGTTCATTATCCATGGCTTTTCAAAAACCAGTTCAGACAGTGAGTTATGATATTCAGCACGATTCTATTGATAGATTAGAAAAGATGAAAAAGGATATTGAAAACGCATACGGACTTTCTTCAGAGAAGAATTATCTTCTTCAAGTAGGAAAAGAAGGTAATATCCAAGGCCTTAAAGCCTTTTGCGCGGAGTAGGGGGATGCCTCACTTTTTAGTTTTTCAACTCTTTGGTGATTTTGCCTCTTGGGGTGATATTGCTGTAGGTGAGCAACGGCCAACCTTACCTGTTCCAACCAAATCAGCCATTATGGGACTCATTGCGGGTGCTATGGGTATCAGGCGTGACGAGGAACAGCGTCATACTGATCTTACACAGCAGCTTCATCTGGGTATGCAAATATTCAATCGAGGGGGATATTTGTCTGATTATCACACCACTCAAGTGCCCACTGCAACTTCGGTAAAAAACAAAAAAATAGAGTCTAGAAAAATGGAGTTGGAATGCGGAGATTTGGGTACTATTTTATCTACAAGAGCCTATTGGATTTCACCCTATTATCGAATCACTCTACAAGGCGATAAACAACAATTGGAGTTGGCTAAAAAGGCATTGAAAAACCCTGTTTTTGTTCCTTATTTAGGAAGAAAATCCTGTGTATTGGGGTTGCCCTTGGAACCGCAAGTGGTAGAGGCTAAAACCTTTCAAAATGCACTCGAAATAGCAGTGTTTTTATCAACTCCCTCAGAGTTGAGCACACTAACAAACCAAACTGAATTTTGGTGGGAATCGTCATGCCAATCGTCTTGTGAAAAGCCAGATGAAAGTGTCACTCTTCGGACCCAGATAAGTTCTAGACAAAGATGGACCTTTGAGGAAATGACGATGCATGTTGCGAGATCAAAAGGAGACATATATGTTTCTTAGCCGTGTTGTTATTCAGAAAATAGTGGCTAAACATGCCTATTCTCACCATCAGTTTTTATGGCAACTATTTCCAAATACGCCCAAAGATAGCTTCCGCTTTTTGTTTAAACATATCCCCCAATTTCATCCATTTGGGTTTATGGTACTCTCTGAAAAAGAGCCCACACCCTGTCCAGATTTTGACATCCAGACTAAGCCATACCATCCAAAGTTAACCGTGGGAAATGTCTTGGAATTTTCAGTAACGGTGAACCCTGTCATTACAAAAAAAGGCAAACGGAGCGATATCGTTATGGATTGGCGGTTTCATCACGACAGAAAATCAAAGCCTTTGGCAGAGGTTGTTTCAGAAGAGGGAAAAAAGTGGCTAGAAACGCGATCTCAAAAATATGGATTTGAATTGATAAGGGTTACAGCGGACGGGTATCAACAACACCAATTTTATAAAACAAAAGAGACCAAAATTAAAATAAGCACCCTAGATTTTGCAGGGATTTTAAAAGTAACGGATCCAGAGTGTTTTAAAGAAATATTATTCAAAGGGTTGGGTCCTGCAAAAGGGTTTGGCTGTGGGCTTGTACTTGTAAAGCGAACCTATGAATAAAAAAAATCCCACCCTTCTCATCTACCAATCCCCCACCGGACAACTTGAATTCCAAGAGGATTTTGAGCGAGAGACAATCTGGGAAAATCTAACTCAGATCGCAATGCTTTTTGGCGTAAAAATACCTACTGTCTCAAAACATCTGAAAAATATTTATGCAGAAGGGGAGCTGGAGAAAGAGGCAACTCTTTCCATTTTGGAAACTGTTCAGAAAGAAGGCTCGCGAGACGTTAAAAGAAATATAGAGTTTTATAATTTAGATGCCATTTTATCGGTGGGGTATCGTGTGAATTCTAAACAAGCCACCCAGTTTCGAAAATGGGCCACCCAAACCCTCAAACAACACCTCGTAGATGGCTATACTATCAACAAAAATCGCATTTCTCATAATTACGATCCATTTATGAGGGCGGTTTCGGATATCAAGGCACTGTTGCCTGGAAGCGAAAACATTCAAGCAGAAGACGCCTTGGAACTGATCTCTATTTTTGCAGCCACTTGGTTTATTACTACTCCAAAAGAAACCGTAATGCGATGCTCCCCAATCTAAAACCACTCCCCATCAAAGACAGAATATCGATTCTATTTCTAGAATACGGAAATTTGGATGTCCTAGACGGGGCCTTCGTTTTAGTCGATAAAACGGGAATCCGAACACAAATACCCATTGGATCCGTCGCATGTTTAATGCTTGAGCCTGGTATACGGGTGTCCCATCGGGCGGTAGCATTAGCGGCCAAAGTAGGCACCTTATTGATCTGGGTAGGCGAGGGTGGCGTCAGACTTTATGCCTCGGGTCAACCGGGTGGGGCGCGTTCAGACAGGCTTCTGTATCAAGCCAAATTAGCATTAGATGAAGAAGCCAGACTCAATATTGTCCGGAAAATGTACGAGTTGCGCTTTCAAGAGCCGCCCCCAGCCAAACGAAGCATAGAACAGCTGCGCGGAATCGAAGGTGCCAGAGTCAAAGAGATGTATAAACTTCTGGCCAAGCGGTATAAAACACCTTGGAAAGGGAGGTCTTATGATGTGAAAGATTGGGAAGCTGGAGACAAAGCCAATCGATGTATCAGTGCGGCGACAGCCTGTTTGTATGGCATTACCGAAGCGGCGATTTTAGCGGCTGGATATGCTCCAGCGATTGGGTTTATTCACACGGGAAAACCGTTGTCTTTTGTCTACGACATGGCTGATATTTTTAAGTTTGATACGGTCGTGCCCTTGGCTTTCAAAGTGGCTTCCGAACATATGCCGGAACCAGACCGAGTCATACGCAAAGAGTGTCGAAAAATATTCGTCCAAAGTAAGATTTTAGATAAGCTCATCCCAACCATTCAAGAAGTTTTGGATGCAGGGGGAATGGCTCCGCCGAAAACCCCAAAAGACACACTCCCAATTGCCATTCCACTAGAAGAAAGTATCGGTGATGCTGGTCATCGTTACTGAAAATATTCCACCTAGACTGAGAGGACGCTTAGCCATTTGGCTTGTTGAGGTCCGATCGGGTGTTTATGTGGGAGACGTCACCGTCAAAGTACGTGACATTATTTGGGAGCACGTTGAAAACGGGGTAGAATCAGGAAATGTGGTAATGGCCTGGAACAGCAACAATGATTCAGGATTTGAGTTCAAAACCTTAGGTCAAAACAGACGCCTTCCGGTAGAAATGGACGGGATACAATTGGTAGCTTTTCACCCAGAAAACGATGACAAGATCTTTGACAAAGATAAAGATGAAACATACGATGTGGATTGGCTCTAAAATCGCTACCAACCCATTTTTGACATTTTTTGTTCTTTCTTGAGTACAAAACCTAGTCTGTTCCCCACACCCGTGGGGATGAACCGCTGCCGTTTGAACTTTATACGAAACCTGTTTTCTGTTCCCCACACCCGTGGGGATGAACCGCCAATCACGCTATATCGAGTCAATATTAAACTCTGTTCCCCACACCCGTGGGGATGAACCGATACCCCAACGGCATTCCGACACACTCAACAACTGTTCCCCACACCCGTGGGGATGAACCGTCTTTCAAAAATAATCACTTTTTCTAAGAGTCCTGTTCCCCACACCCGTGGGGATGAACCGAAAAACATACAAAATCCCACCCATTCCTATGACTGTTCCCCACACCCGTGGGGATGAACCGTCTGCGCTGGAATTTATGGCAATAATGAACGACTGTTCCCCACACCCGTGGGGATGAACCGGCGATGGCTCTGGCTTTGGCTCTGGATATGTCCTGTTCCCCACACCCGTGGGGATGAACCGGTAAATTGCCCTCTTTTTAGATCAAAATGCGCCTGTTCCCCACACCCGTGGGGATGAACCGTTGTACATCTCCCCATACGGTGGGGTTTCCATCTGTTCCCCACACCCGTGGGGATGAACCGTGCGAGAAGAATTTGAGGAATCCTATAAAAAACTGTTCCCCACACCCGTGGGGATGAACCGGTATACTGGGCTCAGTGGGGATGTTCCGCATGCTGTTCCCCACACCCGTGGGGATGAACCGCAGAAAGATGGTTTTAAACCCAGCTACTTTCTCTGTTCCCCACACCCGTGGGGATGAACCGTTTGGGCTGTACAAATACCACATATCTACCCTCTGTTCCCCACACCCGTGGGGATGAACCGTGTTGAGAGGCATCCACTCGATGCCTAAAGAAAAAAGAGCATCCGCTCTTGAAACCATTAAGATCGTTTTGAAGGGTTTGGAATGAAAATAAAGGGCGTTGTTTTTTGCATGATGGTCTTCTTGTCAATTTTAGTTTTTTCTTGTTCAGAGAACCCAAGCGAATATGAAAAAGCACACGGTTCAATGGATCGGTATCAGGTTGGAGCGGATGCCATGGGGATTATTAGGCAAAAAGAGGAAGGGCGAGGGGCAATTAGCCTAACATCGATGACAGAAAATCCGCTTCAGCTTGAAGATGGCTATCGTTTTTGTATTATATACAAAGTGAAAAATATGTACGGTGGGGAGGAAAAAGGGAGTCGAACTTTTCGATATGAAAATGGACAGCTTTATGAGCTCTAACTTTTCAATTAAGAACGCAAAAAACTGTTCCCCACACCCGTGGGGTAATGGGCCAGTGACGGTATAGAGAGTGTTATCCTGTTTTTAACCCAGATTACATTAAATGTTCAGGATATCCTTGATTCGTGCCAGTGGTAAGCTTGTAAAGTGCGCGAGTTGTTCCACAGGAACACCGGATTGATACATGGTTTTCACCAAGTTTGACTCGGCTTCAGCCTTACCTTTCGCTTCCCCCTTTACCAACCCTTCAGCTAACCCTTCAGCTTTACCTTCAGCTTTACCTTCAGCTTTACCTTCAAAACGCCCCTCACTAAAATAGGTTTCTAAGACACTGTTAGAAATACGGTTGGCTTTAACGTGGCGCTCATAGCTCAAACGCTCGTCTTCTGAAAGTCTCAAAA
>JAHFDB010000066.1 GCA_023249195.1 bacterium
AGGGTCCTACAACGCGGCTTAAACTGCCAATGCCTTCGTAAATGCCCATAGTGAGGCCTTCCAATCCCGCTTCGGTTTTTAGTGACAGAAGCGCAGGCAGATAGGCCCCTGTCATACCCATTCCAAAGGCTAAACTGACTAAAGAGATTAAAAGGCCATTGACAGTGCCTGCCATGCCTAAAAAGAAGAATCCAACGGAAGTCAAAAGGGAGGCAATTAAGAGTATCTGGGGTATGTTTTTAAACGAACGGCGTGTAATGCTGCCTTGAACCAGCAAGCCCATAAAGCCAGCAAAGACAAAGAGCCAGCTGTTTTGCTTGGGACTGAATCCAAAGAGCCTATGCGTAAACACTGAAAAAGAAGTCTCAAAACCAGAAAACAAGGACATAGAAATAAAATAAAAGCTGCAAATCGCTAAAATAGCGGGTTTGTTTAATACACTGAATCCTTTTTTTAATCCTTCAAAGGCCGAGGTGAAAGGTTTGCGTTCAAGGGGCTCTTCTAATAGAAAATAGGTCATAATAAGGGCGATAAACGATAGCCCCGCAGCCACTAAGGCGGGCATAAATTGGCCATTCCCAACGCCATATAGAAATCCACCTAAAGCAGGTCCTAAAATAAATCCTGTTCCAAATGCAATACCAATAATAGCCATGCCTTTAGGGCGGTTTTCGGGGGTCGTAATATCGGCTACATAGGCACGCGCAATCGAGATATTTCCCCCGCTGAAACCGTCAATGAGCCTTGATAGAAAGAAAAGGATAAAACTGTGAGACACGGCAAGCAGTAAATAACCAAAAATACTGCCCAGTTTGCTAATAATTAACAACGGTTTTCGGCCATATTTATCAGAAAGCGAGCCTAAAATAGGGGCGGCGATAAACTGAGCCAAAGAATAGATGGCCATCAAGACACCCGTTTTAAACGATCCAATGCCCATGCTGTAGGCCAATTGAGGTAAGACAGGAATAATAAGGCCAAAACCGATAAGTTCAGTAGCTACCACTAAAAATAAGGTCACGAGGGCCTTTTTATGGGTGTTCAATAGAGACTCCTTTAAGCGCATTTAAAATCGTATCGCACATGATTTTACACTGAAAATGAGGGTTTACATCCACAATAATATCGGCATATCGTTCGTAAAGAAAGCACCTTTCTTGGAAAAGCAAGGGAAGCCCTTTTTCTTTAAGGCCAACAATGCCACGGGTGTGAAGATTATGAAGCCGTTTTTGGATATTGTTTAGCGAATCTCTGAGATAAATAACGGTAGAAATTTTCTTTAAAAAAAGCATCCCTTTTTCAGAATAAACGGCACTTCCACCCGGTGCAATAATAGATTTTTGGCATGTGCCAAGGCTTAGAATGGCCTTTTCTTCTTGTTCCATAAAGTAATCGTTTCCGTAAGTGGAAATAAGGGTTTGAAGGGGGGTCTGCAGAGCCTCTGTGATAGCGATATCGGTATCAATAAGGGAATAGCCAAGGCGTTTGGCCAAAAGTTTTCCTACCGAGCTTTTTCCGACTCCGGGCATTCCGATCAAGGTAAGATTCATGTTGTCGTTCATCTCTGTAATTTACTATACTCACACCATTCTAGAAAAGATCAGGAGGATTTTTATGCAAACGGTTACAACCACTCAGGCGCCAGAAGCCTTGGGACATTACGCTCAGGCGATTACCCATAACGGACTTATTTATGTGTCGGGTCAATTACCGATAGACCCTCAGCATGGGGATCGCTCTGCGGGGACAATTGAAGAGCAAACGGTTCAAACTTTAAAAAATATTGAAGCTATTTTAACGGCTGGGAACAGTGATAAATCGCTGATTCTTAAAATGACAGTATATATTGCCGATTTATCGCTTTGGGGAAGAATGAACGAGGCTTTTGCACAGTTTATGGGAGAGCATAAACCTGCTCGCGCGGCTGTTCCTGTTTCGCAATTGCCAAAGGGATATTTGGTAGAAATCGATGCCATTGCAGCGTTAAAATAGAACAATTTTCTTCGATGTTTTGGCGGGTAAGGTCTAAGGGAATGAACAAGTCCCAAAGGGGGGATATTTTTGACAGCTACTTTATCGCCGTTTCATCGTTGTTTTGCTTTTTTGAACGAAATTTTAAGTTCAGAACTGTCGCCAGAATGTGACCATGTTTTAATTACCAATATCACTGAAAAAAAACAACAAAGCCAAGAATATTACTGCTTGGTTTTGAAATATGATCAGGTGATTTTTGCTAAAAGAGAACCTTATAAAAAAGATATTTATAGGGTTCAGTTTTCCTCACAGAAAGTCACTTTTAACAACGCACCCTTAGAAAAATCGGGCTGGATACAGTTAGTGAAAAAAATTCGAATGGTCATGGCGGATATTGAAGACAGACAAGCAAAGGTGTATGAAACAAGGGGGATTGTTCATGGTGACACTGCTCACATATAAACCAGATAAGATCGTTGAGTCTGCCCAAAGTCCTGGGTCTATTTCAGAAAAAAAACTGGATGAAAGGTCTTGTTCGGAGATTGAAAAGTTGACAGGGATTCACTTCGCTCAAGCGACCCAACGGACCAATAGCTCTTTTTTAAGAAGAATTTCATCCGGTTTAAGCCGTATACACGGTGTTTTTACACAATGGGTTCATCGAAGTGCCTCTGTTATTCAGATGCGGCTGCATCGGGCTGTAGATGCTTTTGAGCGAGATCTAAATAGACGACTGCACCCACTCAGAGAAACCGTTTTTCAACTACAGCATGCCCGAGAGCAGATAACCACCCACCTACAGGCCATGCAGAGTCAACTAGAGACGCTCAGAGCCCGCCTGCATCGAGTAAGAGACTATGTGTCAGGAGAAGACGTTCGTCGACTTGTACAAATGGACGGTGCGACTCGCATGTCTCTCTTTGTGAGGCCCAGAAACCAAGAGGGTGTAAGGGCCGCTCTTAAAAGAACGGTTAAAAATGTCTGCAATAAAGTTCGAAGAGGGTTAAGTACAGGTTTTCAGCGAATAAAAGTTGCCTGTGGTTTTGCTCAATCCAAGCATAAAAATAGTCAAAATAGCTCTTCAGATCAGGCTCTTACATACGCCAGTTCAGAAAGTACTGTACCCATAACAGGTGTTTTTGTTTCTTCGCCTAGACATACCCAGGGCCACTATTTTTCTGAAGCGGGTGGGGATATGGAAGTGAATCATTACGGTGAATATCTGCCCCAATATAATACATATGAAAATGCCATGTTAGTCAACGCAACCCTTTGTCCTCTTATGTTTTTTGTCCGAGAATATACCTTTAACTATACCCTGTTAATAGGGGTAACAGATACCCTCGCCAATGAAATAACGTTTATCAGAACCATGATGGTTTTTATGAGCTTTTTAGGTGAAATGTTGGGAACATTGCTCTTTCAGTCCATGTCTTCTCGCTTGATCTCGATTGGAACAGAAAAAGAGCCTACGCCATTGGTAGAAAAAAAGGCTGAAATAGCGCTGGCCAAGGCATGTCTTCAAGAAAAAGATTTATTGACAGATTGCATGTCTGCCGGCGTAATTCCTGAATATGCAATTACACTGTTATCGGCACACTCGGCCTTAGAGGAATTGCAGGCACAGTGGGAAACCGTGTTGCCTATGCTTGAAGCCCATACACAAACGCCGAAAAACAATGTCTTTTCTGAGCTCAAAAAAACACTAGAGCACTTGGATGGAAGGGTGGATCATCACACACTGTCCGAACTGCGGGCCGACATGGAAGGCCTAGAAGTAGATTTTCAAGACATCTTTCAGAACAGTCAAGATATTCTTGAACTTGTACACTCCGTTAGAGATCAAGCTCTGTTAGAAAACCCAACTTCGTTTTTAGACACATTTGAAGGCTTTTTTAGCGCTTATTTCCCAACGCAAAATCTGGAAAAAACCCCATCTAGAACTTCCTCCGTAACGGAGTCGCCGGTGATTTCCCCTAATTGAAGAAGGGTTTGTTTAAGATCGATAGCCAAGACAGCATCTTCAAATCCCATGCGTAAACTCGTAATAAGCGAGGATAAAGCGGCATGTGCCTGGGCCAAACAGTGGCTCTGACGCACATTGCATAATAGACCTAAATCAATGGCATCGGTTTTTTTTGAGAAATCTTCATAGAGACATTTTTTTAATGTTTCTAAAGCAAGCCCCTTTTTGGCTGAAAGTAAAAGAGGATCTAATTTTTTTATCCAAGAATAAGCCTTTGGATGAAGCCGTTGTGGTTTATCGCATTTGTTCACAATCCAATAGGTTTTTTTATGTTTAATTTTTTTGTAAATAGCCTCGTCTGTGGCGTCTAGAGGCTGCGACCCATCCACAACCCAAAGTACCACATCTGCTTTTTCAATCAAGGCCTTCACTTTTTTGATGCCAAGTCTCTCAAGGGTATCTTGAGCCTCTCTGACACCTGCCGTATCAATGAGTCTGAAAGTAAGTCCACCCAGCTCAATATCGGCTTCAATAAAATCTCGGGTGGTGCCTGCAATTTGACTTACAATCGCCCGATTTTCTCCTAAGAATTGGTTCAATAAGGACGATTTTCCCACATTGGGTTTCCCCACAATGACACATAAAACGCCTGATCGAATATGTTTGCCAAAATCTTGTAAATGAAGAATACGATGAATCTTGTCATAACTGAGTTGAAGCTGTTCTTGTAAATGGGTACGATCAAGAGGCTCAATTTCATCAGGAAAATCAATGGATCCTTCCATATGCTCAAGCAAAAGCATCAGGCTTTTTCGAAGGGCTTGAATATGGCCATGTAACGACCCTTTAAGATGGTCCAATGCCACACTTTGAGCTTGAGAAGAATGGGCATGAATCAAATCAATGACAGACTCGGCTTTGGTTAAGTCCATTTTCCCATGGATAAAAGCCCTTTTTGTAAATTCGCCCTTTGTGGCAAGTCGGGCTCCAGAATCTAAACATGCCTGGAGAATGGTTTTTAAAATAAAAGGACTAGAATGCCCTTGGATTTCAACGACATCTTCCCCCGTATAAGACTGAGGGCCTTGAAAATAGACCATGCAGCCTTCGTCTAGAGGGTGGCGTGTTACAGGGTGGAGAATAGCCCCATAGTAGACATAACGAGGTGTTGGAGCTGTATTAAAAGCGGAAGAACTAAATAGGGCTTGCCCTATAGAGAGAGCAAGAGGGCCAGATAACCGAATAATGCCAATGCCACCTGTCCCGAGGGGGGTTGCAATGGCACAAATGGTTTCAGACCCGTTCATATTCCTTAAGTTCAAGGACGATATGGCGGTCTTGTCCCTCTCCTATACTGTAACTTTTGATTTTGTCGTCATTTTGGAAGAGGGTGTGAACAATACGCCGCTCTTCAGCAGACATGTGCCTCAATTCATACTTGTTCCCGTCTCTGAGGACGGCTTTTGCCGCCTTTTCGGCCTGTATTTTGAGGATGTCTTCTTTTTTTTTTCTATAGTCACCAATATCAATGGTGACTCTAACAGGGGTTGAAAATTTTTTGTAGATGAAACCTCGAAGGAGGGTTTGAAACGCTTCGAGGGTGCATCCATCTTTCCCGATGATCCTCCCGGCATCATCGGAATTAACAATGTTGAGCGAGACCCTCTCCGGACTATGGTCGACTAAGATGACCTGCCCTCCAAATTGCGTTAATCTAAGCAGTTCTTCTAGTTTTTCCTGAGCAAATGTCGACAATTCAGTCGGGGGTAAATCACTGGGTTTAGGAGGCTGTGGCTTTACTATTTTAGCCTCTTTTTCTAATTGAATTTGCTGTTGTCTCTCTTCTTGTTCTTTGGCAATCGCATAACTTCTTTGCTTTTCTTCTTCCTCTGAAAAAACAGTGACAGACTTGCTTTTACCCTTAAAAAAACTAAAAAAACCTTTTCTTTCAGACATAATCGATTAACTCCTTCTAGTCCTGATGTTTTCTCATAATGAGAAATTGTTGCGCGGTGGAAATGACTTGAGAGGTTGCCCAATAAATAAGAACCCCTCCTGGCATTTTAAGACAAATAAACACCATCACAAAGGGCATAAACATAAACAATGCTGCTTGCTTTGGATCGGTCATAAACATTTTTTGCGAAAAGTAGGTAGCAATACCAATAACTACAGGTAGTATAAAGGTTTTGTCTGGCAACGACAAATTAGAAATCCAGAAAGAAAACAATCCCGGATTTACCCCAGGCATCGAAAGCAGTTGAGCAAAGGCAGGGCTTTTAATGGTCCAGAAAATGGCAAAAAAGAAGGGTAATTGAATCAAAGTAGGTAAACATCCCAAAAAGGGATTGGCATTGTGTTCTTTCCATAACGCCATGACAGCCTTGTGCGCCTGTTGAGGATCGTCCTTAAATTTTTCTTGAAGACGTTTCACTTCAGGTTGAAGTTTTTGGTTGATTTTCATGGACTTAAATTGTTTATAGGTAAGGGGATAGAATATAAGTTTGATCAACAATGTAAGAAAAATAATGGCGACTCCGTAATTCGGAATCATGGCGTAAGAAAGCTTAAGCAGCGGTATAAAAGCGTTGTTTACAATATACTGAATAAATCCCATGAAGCCCTCCTAGTAGATACCTGTCATTTGACTGGATCAAACCCACCCTTACTAAAAGGGTGACAGCTTGAAAGTCGTTTTATACTTAAAGCTAAACCTTTAAAAACCCCTCTTTTTTG
>JAHFDB010000067.1 GCA_023249195.1 bacterium
CCTGTGTTTGAGTGCCTTCCCCATTAAGTTGTGAGTCTCTGAACTCGCCCTCAGACTTTGTACCATCCGAGAATGTTATAGTACCTTTTCCATTGAGTGTCCCGTCTTTGAAGGTGCCTTTTAACTTAGTCCCATCTGCCTGTGTTTTAGTGCCTTCCCCATTGAGTTTCCCGTCTTTGAAGGTGCCTTCTAACTTAGTCCTATCTGCCTGTGTTTGAGTGCCTTCCCCATTAAGTTGTGAGTCGCTGAACTCGCCCTCAGACTTTGTACCATCCGGGAATGTTATAGTACCTTTTCCATTGAGTTTCCCGTCTTTGAAGGTGCCTTCTAACTTAGTCCTATCTGCCTGTGTTTGAGTGCCTTCCCCATTAAGTTGTGAGTCTCTGAACTCGCCCTCAGACTTTGTACCATCCGAGAATGTTATAGTACCTTTTCCATTGAGTGTCCCGTCTTTGAAGGTGCCTTCTAACTTAGTCCCATCTGCCTGTGTTTTAGTACCTTCCCCATTAAGTTGTGAGTCTTTAAAGATTCCTTCGTAAACCACCCCAGAGTCATAGGTCATTGTTCCACGACCTTGTGGAACTCCTCCTTGACATTGGCCAACATATTTAGCGGTTTTATATTGAATCGTACTATCCCCAGGCGGAGTGCTTACGGGAATCTCTGAAGCTGGCGGAGTTGATTTAGGGGCGTCAACGGGCGGCGTTTGGACTGCTGCATCTGTTCGAGGCTTCTCACCTGAGTATGCTCCCGCCCGCGGGGTTTCAACGGGTGTGGGGGGGGAAAGTTCATCCATGAATTTTTGCAATTTTGCAATCATCTTTCCATTTTGATTTTGTCCACCTGAACCCTCAAGCTCCTTTATTTTTTCAGAAAGTGCCGTTTTAATATCTTCCTTGGTGACGCCCCCATGACCCCCATGATCTGTAGATCCAATGATTTCTTTCAGTGTGTTTTTGCTTTGACGAGACAAATGCAAGCTACCGGTATCACTTTTTCTAGTAAACTCTAGAGAGATGCCCTTACGAGAAGGCCCTACATGCAGTTCTATAGAAGAACGCCTGAGACTCATGAGGGTGCTCTCTTGTTCAGGATAAGCCCTAAGCGCTGTTCTAAAAGGATATCGTGTAATTTACTGTCATTTTGATGCTCGTTTTTATAAGTGAGTGCCGCTGCTCGATCGGATTCAAGTTTGGCATGGGCCATGAAATAATTTACCACTTCTATCAGGTCTTCCGGGGTTAAAGACGAAAAAAGTTTCTTTATTTTTTCAGTTTGAAGTGTAGTTTCTTTGGTTTCCATGCGGGGTACTATTCCCGGAAAGAGTAGATGCTAAACATCCTTCTATTGAAAAAAACCTAATATCGCTATGACTTTATCCTTAAAACCTCAAGCTTGTTTTCCGCAGAATGGTTATGGAGACAACAGAAGTGAGCATCGCAAGCTCTGTGTTGAGGTGAATATCGGCGTTTCCATCTTGAATAAACAGAACCTCGCCTAGAGTAAATGCCTCGGCAGGTGGAACAAGGAGAGAGAGTGCCTTTAAACGGCCCAGGTCATGGGTGCAAGTGAGGCCGATAAGTGTGCTCAAATCGCTGACTCCCATAAGTAATTTTCCACCATGCTTTAACCCCTGTAAAATAGATAAAAATAAGGTGATCGGTTTGCCTCCTTCCAGTGTGCAAATAAAGTCGTTGGCAGGGTACATAAAGCTGTTAGTCATGAGAATCATGTCTTGGCTTTCAGGTATGAGAACGAGTCCGGATGGAATATCTTTGAAATCTGCACAGAGACCTTTAAACGAAAGGGTGTTTAAAAGTGTTTTTTCAGAGGCGTGGATCACCTGAGGGGAACTGTCTATGACCGTGACGGTTCCTAGGTGATGCGAATAGACATCGAGAACATTCTGAAGTAGGGGAACCGCATCGCCTTGAATACCAGGCCCTAAAAGGGCAATATCGAAGGATGCTTTTTGAGTCAATAGGCTTTTAAGATAGGCCATCGTAGCGGGATAACGATGGGTATCTGTAAACCGTGCATGAGACGGGTCGGTTTCAAGTGAGGTGGCGTGCCAGGGTTGTTGAACAGTAGATTCAAAGGCTGTTTGACGCAGCTCACTGTAAACTTTTTTTAACTCAGAAAACAGAGTTTGTGTCATGTGTTCGTCGGCATCTGAGGGGGTGTCCAGGCAATTCGTCCGAAAGAGTGCGTTTAAAAGTTGGCCATGGCGAGGGGTATAAGGAACGGTTTTGCCAATCAAAAATTCTTGTCCTGAAATTTTATAAAACAAGGCAGAAATTCCCAGAATAGCGAAAAGTTTGGATCTTTTTTCAATGGCTGTGTCCGCATTTTGAGAAGAGGTATCCATCACCTCTCTATTTTGGGCAAGCTGATGGGTATAGTCTTGAATCACCATCGCCCTGTTTCTGCGTAAGGCTTGCTCTAGAATAAAAAACACTAAATAGAGGGTGTCAGGCTCGGCTGCACGCGAGCCGAGCCCCCCTTCGCGGATGTGTGTAAGTGTAGACGCAAGTGTGCACGCCCACACCTCGTCAGAGAGGGACGTCACGGTTATATGATCAAAGAGAGTGAGCCCAAAAAGACATAAGCCTTTGGGGCCTTGAATAAGAAAGGTGGCACATGCCTTTCGGAGTGCCTCTTCCAGTTCAATCATAGACTAAACCGCAATGGGAAATTTAATAAAGGCTTGCGGGGCGTAGTTGTGAAGGTGAATATCTTCAAAAGTAAGTTCAAAAAAGGGCTTTTGCGCCACTTCCAGTTGAGGCAGGGTGGTGGGGGTGCGGTTAAGCTGTTCTTTGATGCCTTCGATATGGTTTAAATAGATGTGGGCATCGCCAAACGTATGAATAAAAAAGCCGGGTTCTAGGCCGCATTCCTGGGCTACCATGGTTTGTAAAAGGGCATAACTGGCAATGTTAAAGGGGACACCTAGCGCAATATCTGCTGACCGTTGATAAAGTTGACAATCGAGCCTTCCTTTAACCACATAGAACTGAAAAAAGGCATGGCAAGGAGACAATGCCATTTTGTCTAAATCAGCCACATTCCAGGCACTAATAATAATGCGTCTAGATTCAGGGTGTTTTTTGATGGTATCGATGGCAATATGAAGCTGATCAAGGCTTGTTTTGTGATAAGTTTGAGTAGATTCATCGAAGGTAAATTTATCCCAATGACGCCATTGGTGACCGTAGATGGGTCCCAGTTCGCCACTCTCATCGGCCCAAGGATTCCATATCGAGGTGTATTGTGCCAAGTCATCGTTAATATTGGTGGACCCTTTAATAAACCATAAAAGCTCGCGCACTACGCTGTTAAAATAGACTTTTTTTGTGGTGAGAAGAGGAAACCCCTCTTTTAAATTGAACCGCATTTGATACCCAAAAATAGAGAGGGTTCCGGTTCCCGTACGGTCATGTTTTTTTTCGCCATGATCTAAAACATGGTGAACCATTTCAAGATAGGATTTCACTTTAAGCCCCTTTCAATTCAGTTTTTAGCACAGAGACAAAGTCTTCCAGAGTGGACTGCCCTTTGTCTTCTTGTCCTGTGCGTACAGTAATCAGATTTTGCTCGGCTTCTTTTTTGCCAACCACCAACAAATAAGGCACTTTTTCTTTAATGCTATGTCGAATTTTGTAGCCAATTTTATCAGAGCCTAAATCAGTTTCGACACGGATATCTTGGTTTTTGAGCAAAGAAGCAATATTCTGACAATAGTCAGACACTTCTTCTGTAACCGCCAAAATTTTGACCTGAACAGGTGCCAACCAAAGAGGAAAACGGCCGGTATAATGTTCGATTAAAATGCCAAAAAAACGTTCAATTGAACCCAATAATGCGCGATGAATCATATAGGGACGGTGTTTTTGGCCATCTGCGGCGATATAGGTCATGTCGAAGCGTTCAGGCAAGTTAAAGTCAAATTGAACAGTGGAACACTGCCATTCTCGGCCAATCGCGTCTTCAATTTTTACATCAATTTTAGGGCCATAAAAAGCGCCTCCGCCTTCATCTATTTCGAAGGGTAAGTTTAAGGCTTCAATGGCCAGTTTAAGGGCCTCTTGAGCGGCTTCCCATCGGTCCAGATCCCCCACATATTTTTCTTTAGGACGGGTCGAGAGATACACTTTTACTTTTTCAAATCCAAACGTTTTAAGCATGGTCATACATACATTCATAACGGACAAAATTTCCGAATGCATCTGCTCTGGGGTACAGATGATATGAGCGTCATCTTGAGTAAACCCACGCACGCGCATGAGGCCATGCAAAGCCCCGGAACGCTCATAACGATAAACAGTCCCAAGCTCGGCCAAGCGAACAGGTAAATCGCGATAAGAATGGGGGGCATTTTTATAGATGAGCACATGAAAGGGGCAGTTCATAGGACGAATGTGGTAAGACTCGTTCTCAACGCTCACGGGTGCATACATATTTTCCTGATAAAAATCTAAATGGCCACTGGTTTTCCAAAGGTCGGAAAGCCCAATATGCGGGGTATACAGCAATTCATAGCCAGATTTAAAATGAATATCTTTCCAGTAGGCTTCAATAATATGTCGAACTCGCGCGCCCTTCGGATGCCACAGCACCAATCCACCCCCCGCGTCTTCTTGAATACTAAATAAATCAAGTTCCTTCCCTAAAAGGCGATGGTCTCTTTTCTGGGCTTCTTCAATACGTTTTAAGTAGGCGTCTAGGTCGGCTTGGGTGTGAAAGGCCGTTCCATAAATCCGCTGAAGCATCTTGTTTTTTTCGGAACCTCTCCAATAAGCGCCGGATACTCTGAGCAGCTTAATGACCCCGATTTCAGAGGTGTTTTGCACATGCGGGCCACGGCACAAATCGGTAAAAGGGCCATTCTCATAAAACGAGTAGGTCTCTAAGTTAAGATCCTGAATAATTTCTGTTTTATAGGGCTGTTCTTTTTCTGAAACCAGCTGCAAGGCGGCTTCTTTAGAGAGAGAGTAGGTTTTGAAAGTTTGTTTTTCAGCCAAAATGCGACGAATCTCTGTTTCTAGAGCAGTGATATGGTCGGTAGATAAAGGTGTTTCAAGGTCAAAATCATAGTAAAATCCCTCTTCTATAGCGGGGCCTATCCCTAACTTCGCCCCAGGAAACAAGGCCAAAACAGCCTGGGCTAAAACGTGAGAGGCACTATGTCGAATAACTTCAAGAGAATATATAGATGTCATGGGCTAGTTTAAACTCAGAGGAATCCCAAAACCTTCTAAAGCATCAGGATGAGGTGGTTTCTGATCAAAATAAGTACTTAAAACCTGTTCAATCGAAGCTTCAGAGCTTAACACCAAGGCGCTTTCAAGTTCTTGAAACAAGTCTTTAATATCTTTTTCAGAGGTTTTTTTAGCTCGGTTTTTGGGCATAAAGGCGATTTCCTTGGGAGAAGGTTCATAGACCACATTTACTTCCTTGGGCATCTGAGGAAGGGGAGGCTCGAGTGAGAAAATTCGTTTTTGCTTTTTAGAACGTCCTCGTAAAAGAACATGCGAATAGTTATCAGATGCAAATATCGCCCCAATGCTTTTTTGAAGGGTGGCCGCAATATATTTCGAGATAGAATGACTGAGAGACTGAAGCGCCGCCTGTTCCGTTTCTCCGGTCCCTTTGCAGGAAGGAAACAAGGAACACGTGGCCTTATAACAGGTTTTAAGTTGGGTTAGAGTAACTTCAAAATTGGGATTCATATTCATAAAAGATTAGGGTATCACAACCAGTGGGGCGATGTCTATTTTGGTTCATCCCCACGGGGTAATGGGTCAGCGACGGTTTTAAAGCAACAAACGTTGGGTAGCCATTTTTACCCACTTAAGCTATCCTTTTATACCTCATGAAAAAGAATGAACTCATCCGTTTTGACTGGGCCATTAAAAACATTCTTCGCAACAAGGCCAATTTCCCTGTCTTAGAAGGCTTTCTATCTGAACTTTTACACACCGATGTTAAAATTAACTCTTTGCTGGAAAGTGAATCTAACCAAAGGTTTGAAGAAGATAAAGCCAATCGGGTAGACATCTTGGCCGAGCTCACCGGTAATGAAAAAGTGATCATCGAAGTCCAATGTTTCCGAGAATGGGATTTCTTATCCCGAATGGTTTACGGGGTGTCTAAAGTTGTCGTCGATCACCTGCACACCGGAGACCCTTATGGAAAGATTCCCAGAGTCATTTCGGTCAACATTGTCTATTTCGATCTTGGGGAAGGTCAGGATTATATCTATCACGGAACCACCCAATTTAAAGGCATTCACAAGCACGATATCTTGCAGCTTGCTCTCAAGGAAAAAGAAAAGTATCCCGATCACATTGATACCCTTGCCTCGATTTTTCCAGAATATTTTGTGCTGAAAGTCGATCAATTTGATTTAAAGATCAAAGACACGTTGGATGAATGGATGTACACCCTCAAACAATCTGAAGTCAGACCTGAATTCAAGGCCAAGGGTATCCAAGAGGCCGGTCAAAAACTCGAGCTTTTGAGACTTTCAGAAGACGAGCGTTTGAGCTATGAGCGCCACGTTAAAGCCAACCGTATTTCTAACAGTGTCTTAGAAACCTATTTTAGTGAGGGGCGTTTTGAAGGTAAAGCTGAAGG
>JAHFDB010000027.1:0-7824 GCA_023249195.1 bacterium
CTCCTCTTGCTTTTTGGAGAGTTTCCAAATCTTTTGCATCCTTAAATTTCTCCAACGAGACTTGAAGTTCATTAACAGGAGGAGGAACCACATTGATGGAAGAAGGCAATTCTAAATCTGCCGCATCGCGCAAGGCATCGGTCATGTAAGACACCCCTTTAATCGCCTTATCAAGGGCTTCAGACCCCCCTGCCGGCCTTATGGAATCAAGGCTTTGATGAAGCAGCTCCTCAGTGTCTCCTTGAATAGAACGGGCTGAAGTGATTTTATGAAGAACAGACTGCGCCGAAACCAAATGCCTTTTTTCATCATCAGTAAGCGTAGGCTTGGCCCCCAATTGAACAATAGTTTGACCTAAATCACTGACAAACGCAGTCAATTGACTGTCATCGCAAGATTTAATCACAGAATCTAAACGCTGATGACTAAACGTATCCAAAATTTCAGGGGCATTATATTGGGCAAACAATCGGTCTCTGGTTTTGGCAGAAATTTCCTGCTGCATTTCTGAATAAGACCAAGAATCAAGGCTATATTCTTCCCCCTTATTGAGAAATAAATGCGCCAGAAACCCTCGCAACATGGTATTCGAACTAACAGGAAATGCCGATTTATTAGCAGGAAGCGCGCTTAACCCAGGCGTCTGATCAAAATTAGACATCGATTTATTGATAGTCTCTGTCACCACATCGTTTAATCGATCATCTGTTCGACTTTGTCGATGCAAAGCCGTGACAAAGGCCCCATATTTATCATCAATATGCTTATCACCCTCTTTATGGCCTCTTCTATGAACGGCAAAATCGTTTAAAACCAAGGCTCCAAAATTAGTCATCGCATCATAGGTTTCATTAGGGTTAAACCGATAACTGAATTCAAGGGTTCTTAAGAAAAGATTTGCAGCGGCATCTACTTCTCCGTTTTCCATCATTCGGGATAATTTTTGTGCAAAGGCACTAGCCTCTGTATAAAGCTCCTTCGCATTATCATAAGCTCTCTGTCGCAAAGAATGGTACGAAGTCACCTGATCTGTGGCCAACATCCCGGTTTCATCCCCAATGGCTGCATCTGCACGATAAAACTTAGCAATTTTGTTCCAAAATTCCGGAGCTGTCCATCGGGTTCGGTCTGCACCTTCCATACTGTCTATTAAACGTACAAAGTTATTTGCGGTTCTGCCACTGTCCACACCCTCTTTACGCTCTCTTCTGGCAAAGTTATAGTCCCTTAATTGAGGCTCTCCCGTTGTCATCACTTCCCAACCCACACCCCACTTATCAAAAGAAGACCCGTTTTTGAACCCAGAAGCAAATCCGCCTAAAAAACCTTTCTCGCTTCTCGCGTTCATAGCCCCTTGAATGAGTCCCGCACCAATTCCAAACCATCCCCCTACAAACCCTTTGAAACCCCAGTGAGCTGCCGCCCCAGCTACAGAGGCCAGCCCATCGTGGGTCGTCATATATCCTTTTTTAAAACCACTACTAAAATCTTCCCCGTTCACAGAAGCCTGAACACCTGAAACAAGTCCAGCGACAATACCCACTCCAGAAAGAAGATTGACAGCCCCCCCCAGAAATCGTCCCAAACCTCGAGGAATTCCGCTCAGAGTATGCGCAATCGGAGCCAGTTCTAATTCAGCATCTCTAATTCTAACTCCCAAAGAAAGCCCACTCGCAGCAGGGTTTTCTAAAATATTCGCAATATTTTCAAGGACTTGGTTTGCAAGATGCTTACTGGTATTTTGGCTCTGTCGAAGAGATACAAACCTTACCATCTCCAAGGCCTCTTTTTTTGCTGCATCGGACATGTGTTTATTGGCTTGAATATTGGCTGCGTATTCCTCAAGTCGCAAAGAATCTTCCCAAGATTTACGGTTCCGAGACTTCCACATTTGGGTAAATCCATAATTGCCTTCTTGTAATTCCTTGAGGGTTGTCACCACCTTGCGACTGTTATATTGACCCGACAACAATAATTTCATCGAACCTACAAGCTCAGGGTTTCCACCAAAGCCAGCACGGTCTAAAGCCGCTTCTATTTTTTTCGTATCATCAGAACTCTTTTCAACAGATCTATTCAAAATATCTGAAACAGAACCCGATTGTTCTGTTCCAACCAAAATTGGCCGAACCGCAGATTGAATCTCAACCATCTTATCTGCAATCGTTTTTCCATCCGCATCCGGTACATTATTTTTAGAAAACTTAGCCAAAACAGCTTGCTTTGTTTTATCTTCTGTTTCTCCCTTAACCAAATACTCTTT
This sequence comes from bacterium, assembly GCA_023249195.1. Lineage (GTDB taxonomy): Bacteria > Margulisbacteria > Marinamargulisbacteria > SXXA01 > JAHFDB01 > JAHFDB01. The sequence continues at coordinate 2,264 of JAHFDB010000027.1, forward strand.
CGGGTTACTAGGGTTTTGTTCAATCATGCCCATACTAACCAGCATTGTCACAAACTCGCCCGACCGATCTCCCGCATACTGACGCACTTCATCTAAAGAAATGCGTGGACGACTGAGCAGCTGAGAAATGCCATAGGCGGCCTGTTCTTTTTGGGTTTCATCCACCGCCTCTTTAATTAAATCCTGAGTCCCAGAATGCCCTTCGGCAGAAACCCCACCCCTTACAAACTCGCCTAGTTCATTTAAAACCCCTTTTTCTACCAATTTTCTTCGCACTAATTTGGCCGTTGCAGGGTCTCCATTAGCAACCGCCAAAAAATCCTTCTCAGAAATGCCATAGCCTTTTGAAGCCCCCATTCTAGTTACAAAACCACTTGCCACCAACGCGGCATTCAAACCCACAGCTGTCTCGGCAATCGTGGTTTTATAGTCTCTCCTAGAAAAAAAGTCGGCGCTAAATGTCTCTATACGAGCATCGCGCTCTCCGAGATCTGCAATCTGAATGGTTTGCCGTAATTCTGCCTTCATCTGTGTCTTTTGTGCAGCCTCAAGATGAGAAAAGGAAGCATCCACATACCCATCTATGGCATGAGGGGCAGCTGTCGTCGTTGCCAATAAACGAAAAGATGCCCGATCTTGTGCAGACAAAATGTCCGTCAAATCATCGCCCAACACCGAGGCACGAACAAACCCATCAATATCTGATTGCTGCCTTCCCAAGAGAACAATACCCATACTTTGAGCCAAAACACGCTGCAAAGGATCTGCAATCGCATTCACTGCCTGAATGGTACTCGTAATCGTTTTATTTAAAGAACGCCCTATAGACTGATCAATAGCTCGAATACCATTGTGAACAGTCTCAACCCCTTTCAAAAGAGCTGTTGCCTCAGCGATTTCACCGGGACCATAATCCAGTGCCAACGTATCCACTTGAGTAGTATCACTTCCAAATTTACTCTTAACACCTTCCAAAATACCCGTCTTAATGGGTACTTGTAAATTAGGGAGATCTCCAAAAGAACCCGCCGTATTGGCATCCATATAAAGAGTAATGGGCCGAGAAAAGGGGGCCGCTCCACCGACAGAAGGGCCAGAAACAGTCAAATGCACAGCGGCCATTCCCGTGTCTTTTGCTTGATCATAGGCTACAAGTCGATATTCACCCCCCTCTTGCACCAGTTTAAAGACCTCACCAGCAGCACCGCCACGCGCCATTCCATTCAATTGAGTGGTTAATTCCTTCAAGTTATCCTTCAAGGCATCTCGCTTAACCTGAGACTCTTGGGTAGTCGCAATATCAAAAGCATCTTGAGTCAGTCCCGCTTGAAACTCTTGCAAGTGCTTAGCTAAGTTTTCCGACCTATGCCTAATCGCCGCTGTAGATGCACTTCGACCCTGCAGAAGCGCCACTGCTTTGTTGGTGCGTCGATTCAACTCTGCTTCACTTAGGGCAGGATTTTTTTTCTTAATTTCACTCTTAACTTTTTCTGTAATTTGATCCAAAGTATTATCATGAAAAAACCGATCGGCATGGGGCTTATCTCTTCTTCCAGAAGCATCATACGTCAGCGTTCCATGAGCCGTAATAAAGTTCAAACCTATCAATGCTGATTGTGTCAGCCCTTGGGCGGCAAGCTCTTCAAAATCCTCTCTTCCTAAGGTTCCCGCACCTATAATCCCCAGATACTCTCTCTCAATAATTTTTGCCTTATCGATACCTCTCTGAAGGGAATGTATAATCTTAAGCTGCTCATCTGCAGCTTGAGCTTTCCCGTCTGCACGAAATTCTACTTCTTTTGTTTGTGCAACTAGCAGCTCTAACTCTAAACCCGCTGCAATTTCATGAAACCCACGCGCACCTTCTTCCTTGTCAGTACCCTGGTCACTTTGAGTACGCGCGCGCTTCCCTTCCCAAAACTCGCCTAATCCCTTAAATACATGGAAACCCGCTCTGGCATTTTCAGAAAGCTGAGAACCCAAAGAGCTCCGCCGTGAAAGATCCGTATTGAGTGATTTCTGTGAAATTTGATCTATAAGCGCAAAAACACCTGTTCCTTGAGCACTTTCCTGTAAAACAGATGCATTGAGGCCCTCAATCTCTTCAGTAGCTTGCTCTTTAGCGGAAAGAGCTCTTCCTCTCGCCTTAACAATTTGATCATAATTTGTGTTTAAACTCGCTGCCAACTTATTCAGCAAACCAGGAGAAAGCTTTTTATTATTTCTGAACAAGGCCTCTAATTGGGCTCCTCCCAACTGATTCGTAACATTTAAAAATCCGGCTTCACTAAGACGACTCTTCACTTCATCAGGTAAAGCAGCCTCTTTATGTCTATCTATCAGCATATCCCCATTAGCATCTACCGTAACAACCCCTTGTCTTCTCAAAAAAGCAAAGAGTCTCAAATCCTCTACCGCTTTTTTAACCTGCGCAGGGTCCGAACTGGCCAGCCCATTCGCGCTTAGCCAAGTTCCTGCACTCGGGATATCTTTAAAAGCCTCTACCTCTCTTTGAAGCTCTTGTCGAGCAAGAATATTAGAAAGTGCTATTTTTAAATCAGGACCAGAAAGTTTATCATCAGGAATAACAGAAGCGGGAACCTGTGCACGAAAGTCCGCTAAATCAAGAGCTTGAATCTGCGCTTGGTCAAGAAGAACCCGATCATGAGGGTCCAAAACAGCCCCTCCCGCAGGCCCTTTGGTTGCAAGATAATTTCGAACAGCGCTTAATTGAGCTGGGGTTAATTCCCCACCAGATTGCAGCGTTTTTTCAAAAAAATTCTCTCCAGACTGCGCCCGTACTTTTTCAGCCATCTCTTTGTGTGATTTAAAAATCTGCGTTGCATCATCGCGAACGCTTTCACCTCTTAAAACACTCTCTTTTGTGCGTTGAGCCCCTCCAAAGCCATCTCTGATGTAGCCTTGGAAATCCCGGTCAATACGAGAAAGACCCAACTGTTTAAATCGTGCCGAAGACTGAGCAAACTGTGTGTCATTTCCCACCCAAGGGGCTCTCGCCCTGGCATACATAGACTCTTTCAAAGTAGTGTTCCCCGAGGCTGAAGCCCCTAACCCAATGATTCCGAATATCACAGAACTCGCAACCCCTACACCCACCGCACCTAACAGTTTGGGGGTTTCAGACAGAACGCGAAAAATAGCCTTAGCCATCAACACTGGACTTGTTACATAGTTAAGAACCGTTGCGGCACCCAAAACTGCTCTTCCCAGAAAAGCCAGGGCAGGATGTTTCTTTTTGAATTCCTCACTTGGCGACAGTGCATCTATGCCCTTCTGAATAACATGATGAAGGCCGGTGAAAAGCATAAAAGCAGAATTAGCAAATTTTCTAAGAAAATTAGAAACCATAATCCCACGCCTAACTTTGCCCATTCCCACCATATGCTTTTCGAAAAGCTTCACGCGCTCTTGAGCCGCCGCCTTAAAATCATCCGAAGCAATGGTTTTACCTGCGGCAATAACACCCCTCACAGCAGCGTCTCGACTTACACCAACATGCGCCGCCATGTAAGCATCTACTTTGGCATCGCTCACAACCACAAGATCACCGTTGGCCATTTTTGTTTCCATTTCCTCTTTGGTTGTAGAGCCAGAGGCTTTGATCATTATGGAGGTGGCTATCTCGTCTAATTTAATGGCCGTTTTCGCCGCTTCTCGCCCCACCCCTTTATGGCTCGCCATGTAGGCAGCAATTTTGTCATCACTCACATTATCATTCATAATTTTGAGAGCTTCAGCGCCGCCGGCGGAAAACAATACCCCCCCTTGATCTTGGGCCTTCTGCTGCCCCTCTGCCTTACGTTTATCTTGGAACACTGTCTTAATAGAACCTGTTGTAAATCTTTGAAGCCCTGCTCCAAGCGATTTATACGTTTGAGAGTCTGCTTTATATTGTTCTTTAACCAATTTACTGATCTCCGTATCCACCGAGGCATTCAAGGTTCCATTTTCAAGGCCTGATGTATCCGAAAAACTACTGCCAGCAGAGTTCTCTCCAATTTGCATCCCCGAAGTGTCGGCCTGATTTTCAGCCGCACTAATCGTCTCGCCAGACTCTGTCGATTGAAATCCATGGCTATCAGAAACATTGGCATTCTGATGTGCCCGAATAACCGCAAGCACCATCATCTGCGACATAAAATGTGAAAAAGTAGACGACAGCATTTTGCTATTCGATTCAGCTCTGCCTAAAAAAGCCAATGCCTTTAGAATTTGTGAAGATTTTTTTGAGTTGGGCGAGTTTGTGGTATCCGCAGTAGCCTGCTTAGACTCCATACTTGCTTTTACCGATGCCTTTTTCTCTTCGGGGGTTTTAGCTGCCCAATCTTTTTTTGCTTGTTTCTTTTCCGCTACGGCAGCAACGGCTTTATCTTGTTTCTCCTTCTTCCTATCTAGTTTGTCTTGTTTTTTTTGGGCAGGCGTTTTCAAAGCGTCTGCCGCAGCTTTATCCTTCTTTTCTTGTTTTGCCGCCGCCTTTTCTTTCTTTGCAGCCTCTTTCTTTTGTTTCTTGTCCGCTACAGTCGTCTTTTTTGTTTCTCTTCCCGCATTACCCTTGGCCACGCCTTTTGATGAAGACAACGCCTTAACACCAGAAGACAGTCCCTTGAGCGCCTGCGTGGTCGCATGAGTCAACAACCCTGTCGCCCCCTGAACCATGGTCTGCACGCTGCGGTTCATGGCCTCGGCTTGCGCTTGCAAACCAGCAAACTGGTTTTCTAGCATTTGAGTACCCGCTTTTTCTAATGTATTCAAAATTCCCTTAAACCCTTTAAACGCTTTAATTGCCTCGACACCGCCTACCTCTGCAGAGGCCTCTTCAACCGCACTCGATTGAGCAGAAGCAAGATCTTGAGTCACCTTAAGGGTGCGCATTTGACGTTGAAATTGTGTTTTGGACTTAGCCGAATCTGCCTTATTGACCACAGACCGTCCAGAAGAATTCGTATTGATATCGTTTTTACCGCCATGCCCACCCAAACTAATGGTCGAGTTAGACCCCCCACTTTTAAGCTTATCCTCCTTTTTTTTCTCCTTCTGTTTGTCATCTAATTGGGCCGTATGATCAGTAGACTCATCCGCAGAGGTTTTTTGATCAAATAATGTTGTACTAATATCCGGCTGGGAATGAACACTCGCCAACCCGCTCGCCCCAGCAATTAACCTAGCCACAGATCCCACAATGGTTTTGACAGCCTCTGCCTCCGCTTCCTTAGACGAAGCCAAAACAGACCTTCTCAAGGTTTTTTTAAAGGAATTAAGTTCATTTTCAGAACCTTCTGGAGGAGAGGCCGTAGCCATAACCAAAAGAAAAGAAGCCGTCGTAATGCTTTCAATACTGGTATTCATCGTAGATACTTGATAGGCATTTGACGCTTCAACCCGAGAAGATAACTCGTGAATAATTTCAGACAAAACTTCAGTTTGACCCTGATTATGTACATCCACAGCAGCCATCAGCGCCTGAATCGTACCTGCACTGCTCGAAACCTTAAACATCATCTTTAATACATTTTGCTTCGCTTGAAACAAAGCCTGGTCTA
>JAHFDB010000027.1:7834-27110 GCA_023249195.1 bacterium
GATCAACTCAAGGGCTCTAAGCATAAAAATAGAAGTGAGTTTTTCCTGAATGTGAATAATTTTTTCATAATTAACAACGGTAAATCCTTCAATTCCCATAATCTTTTCAGACGCTTTAATACCCATATTGTCATTCACATCATCGACATATCGATGAGATGTATTCGCTAATAAATTTTTGCCACCATCCTGAAACAATTGAGAAAGGGTTTGATTTTCTAAATTATCTTGCCGACTCCAAAACGCATATTGTTGAGTTTTCTTCGCCAATACATCAGCGGCATCGGTTGAATGATTAAGCCCTAATCGATATTGAACCGCTGCCGTATTAGAAGGGGTAATAACATAATTTCCCGGAGTTGCTGTCGCCTGAGACGTATACAGAACGTTCAGTCGATCACCTGTGCGATCATGCATATAATAGTCCGCATAATTTCCTGAAAAATTTCCATACTGATTGGTCAAAAGGGTATTATTAAACTCGGAAACCGCCATCAGGGATGCAAAAGCAATTGTTCCAGAAGGATAAGGAGCAAATGAAACAGGCACGGCAAGGGCATCTACCCCACTTTTTTCAATTGAAATACCCGCAGAAAAAATGGCTTTGTCTCTGTTTGCATTATTACTAAAAGCCTCTACCTCTACCTGTGCCTCCGATTTCATGGCACTAACAATATTCATTTCATTGGTCACCAATGAATCCAACAAAGAATCAAATTTTCCCAAAGTCCCCGATTTAGAAATTCCAAACATCAAAACAAGACAATTTTCCACCTGGTCATACATCGCCTTTAGCAAGGCTTCATACATTTTTATTTTGACTTCAAAATTGGTCGAATTTTTGACAGCATTCGCCTCGGCAAGACCATCGAGAACATATTGACCATCTCCCCTCCCCTGAACAAAACTAGAGGTCGTTAAACTATCTTCATAGCTTTTTCCTGAAGGCCCCGCGGGCCCTTGCATAAAATCATATTTATGTCCCCCATTACCTTCTGTTTGTGTATACAAAGATCTCGCTTTTAAAACCAAACTTTGAATTGTATTGGCATAAAAAGATTTCGTCTTATCATTGAATAAAAACCGCGAATTATTTGTTGTATCATCAACTTGACTGTTAGCCAAAGCCACATTGGTGTGGGCTGTGTCATACAAAGAGCCTTCCTGCAAAACTCCTGGCAAAGACCAGTCTGGAGTAGACGCCTGTACCACTAAATCCAGGGCATTGTAACTATTGGTAATAATGGAATCTGAAACGTTGGAATAGGCATTGGTATACGTTTGAAACCACAAAGGGAAGGTCGCACCCAATGAAGGTAAAGATTGAGCTGTAGCTTGAGTAGCCGCCAAAGAGGCATTAATAGGAAAAGCGGCAATATTAGCGGAGGTTTTGATCAACTTCAAAATTTGCTCTGCGTTTGCAATATCCACATGAGCCCTCGCATGAGCAAGGCTATTTAAGCTCCCCGCTAACTGTGTCAAAGACGAGTGCATATTGTCAAATAATGTCGTTTGTTTTTGCAATTCTGCTGAAAGCGCGTTCTCAGAAAATTCGCCCGCCTTTGAGCTTGAAGAAGTCCCTTTCATATCTCCAATAGTTTCAGACAGTTGTCGCTTGTGGTCATTAATGGTTTCCGTGATAAGCAAAGCCACCCTCAGTGCATTTTGATATTGAGTGATATAGGTACGAAAAACCACATCTCGCTCCATATTATAATCGATGCCTGTACGGTCAAATCCATCATGGGTTTGAGCTGCTGCAAAAAGAGGATTTCGATTAGAAGCAAGCGCTTGCCCCAATTGTTCAGAAGGAGAAAGCGCATTGGAAAACTTTCCTGCAACCCGGACATCCGCAGGATTTGTCCCACTTCCCGCATCTAAAAACTGCCTCATACTATCGCCTAAAAGCTCTGATTGCGTATAGTTAATCTGTGACAAAACAGTCGTCTTAGCTAAAGAAGCGGTACCCACTGAACCCGCAGGATCCAAAATATTCCAAATAGTTGAACCAAAATTGGTAAAGCCACCTTGAGAATCACTTCCCGCAATTTGTGACCGAGAAGCTCCGTCTCCCCATAAATTAACCTCATCCACAATCAGAGAAAGATTTTGAACATATTGAACAGCATTATCTCTGGCCAACCGACTCTCAATTTTGGAAACTTCAAATTCAGCAGAAGCCCTTACAAACTCGAATGTCCCAGTCAATTCATTGGCTAATTCTGTAAAAATACCCTCCCCTGGGTTAGAACGCCCCGATTTTTCAATGCGGGCTCGCAGTTGGGAAAACTGAGCTTGATTGACAGAACGAACAAAGTTAAAAATTTGGTCAGAGACCTGCTGAACAGCATCGTTTTCCTTTTGTTGGAAATTATTAATCGTCTCAATAAATTTTTGTTTGGGTTTATTCCCCTCATTTCTACTTTTTTCCACATCCGATTTCGCGTCATCTGAATACCCACTTAATCGAATATCAAAAGCCGCATTATTAATAACATCCTCATAAGACATAGCAATATGGAGCAACAATGAAATGGTATTGATTTGGTCTCTCGTTTGCTGAAAATAGTTCTTTACTTGATCCCCACGAATAGTAACCGTGTAATAGTCCCCCGGCTGATTAATCATCAAAGTGGAATCTACAGACCCCTTGTATATATCCATAAACTGCATATTAAAAGCTGAGCCATCCGGGTTGTTTTGAATAGGAAGCCCCGTCACCGGATCCGACAAAGTAGTCACCAAATTTGAACTCGACACGTTGGGCGTATCCAAAGGCTTCTTAAGTGCCGCTGCAAGGGCTGCCGCATGGGCATTAATCATACTAGCAATTGATTTAGGATCACTTAAGTTAGTAATTTGAAGGGCTGTTTCAAAAAAAGAATCAATTTTCTGATGTTTTAGAAATTTTTCGTCATTCATCTCAAAAACAGTGTCCATGTTCAAGGTAGAAAAATGCACCAGTTCATTAGAGTGACTCGTCGCATCTAAGGCATAGCTTTGATGATCCTCAGAATCAAGCTTAACCACCGCGTGACCGACTTTATTTCCTTTTTCATCCATTACATAACCCGCAGTGAGGGTCACCTTGTCATGAACTTGCTCCTCTGAAAAGCCTTGTTTTTTGAGAACATTCATAAGCAAAGAGGTTTGAAGAATAGCCAAATCTTCACAGTCACCCCCGTGCCGTATCATTGTCTCTTCAATGCTCTGCCAATAGTCTTTAGCTTTTCCCTCTTTAGCCTCATCTTTAGAATAAGAAAAATGATCCTGAACATAAGCCAACACAGCTGCAGCCACATCATGCTCAGACATCCCCATGGTAATTTTTCCAGAAGCATAAAGCTCGTGGCTGATCAGCTCAATATCATTGCTTTTATCATTCACCAAATACGCCCTGCTTCTAAATTCCATTTCGTAGGGTGTAATCTCATTTTCTTGCATATATAATGACTTAACTTCTTTCACCCTCTCTTTAGAAAAAAGCGGCGCATCCTGATAGGTTTCACAAATTTTTCTCAAGGCCATAGATTGATCAAAAGAAAGCCCCAGCAAAACATCCACGCCAGGCGTAGTTAATCGATCCAAGGTATTTTTTGTAGCCAAACCCTCTTCTTTAGTGAGCGACTCAATACCAAAAGTAATAAACTTCAAAGTCGCTTCAATAGCCCCTTTCTCAAGGTCAGAAAGGGAAGGGTCCTTGGCTTGATTGTTCAGATATTCAACAAGGGTATGACGCAAAACAGGGTCAGAAATTCCAGGTTGACCCATTTCAACTGTATCCTGATTGTCTCCGGAGTTTCTATTTAAAAGGGTCAGTTTAGGGGGCTCAAAAGAATTCAAAGCCTCGTCTTTAAGGCCCAAGCCAACTGTACCCCTAATATTTGTATCTAAATTTGAGGCCCACATGAGGGATCTCCTTTATCAAACACGATCTTTATACACGTATTCATATAGTCATCGACAATCCTCGCACTCAAGATGTATTGAAAGTTTATGGTATAGGTTAAGACTCTCTCAATGAATCTATTTTCTCATCACCAAAAATCTCCCTCAGTTCTGTCTCTTGAGGCAGTTCTGGAAACGCACTCAAAAACGGCTTTAGGCGATTAAAGCCCATTCGAAAAAAAAGATCCTTCATTCTTCGGTGAAAAATATAAGTAGAGTCCGATAAATAAAGTAACATCAAAGGAGCAATAAAATATTCAGTTAAAAGCAACACCCGAATAATCAAATCCGCCAAAGCATCATGGCAGGATTTAAGCTGAAGAAGTAAAAAATCATAGGGCTCATAAAACTCAGCTCCGGCAAAAATGGGGACCAAAATCTGTTGGCGAGACCAAGGCAAATCTGAAAATACCTGAGTGAGTCCCAAAATGGTATCTTTTGACAACCGTCCTAAAATAAACGCACTATTGACTGCGGCTATTTCATCAGACCCTTTCAGGGTTTCAAATAAAAACTGAATCTCGTCTTCTAGCAACTCTCCGTCATAGCTCGCTTGAGCATCTAAAAAAACCACTCTTTCTCTCACATCCATAATACTTCAAATTATACACTACCTTGACTAGATCTGTTCGAGTTCAGAATCTATCCATTCAAGATAGGCTAAATTCCCTTGCAAAATGGGGGTGACCAAAATTTCTGGTGTGGTATAGGGATGGTGGGCCAAAAGTAAAGACTCTATTCTTGTATAAAAAGCCTGCGTAGTCTTAAGGGTCAAAACCCATTCAAGGGTTGTTTCTAGAATCCCATTCCACCAATATTGACTTTCAACAGGGCCTGAAAGCTGCACACACGCAGCCAGCCTTTGTTGCAGCAGCATTTCCTGCAAATGTTTTGCCAACTCCACAGAATCAATGGCAGTAGTAACCTGAATATAAACACTCACGCTAGTCCGTAACAGCACCAAAAGAAGCAGAGCTTACTAGCTTTGCATACTTGGCAAGCACCCCTCGGGTATATCTTGGCGAGGGCTTTTTCCATTGAATCAGTCTCTTAGACAGAATTTCCTCGGGAACATCCAAGGTTAAAGTGTGCTCTTGTGCATCAATCACAATTCTGTCTCCGTCCTTCACAACCGCTAGAAGTCCCCCTTCAAAGGCTTCAGGAGTAATATGCCCCACCACAAACCCATGTGTTCCACCCGAGAAACGCCCATCGGTGATCAAGGCAACCTCCTTGCCCAAACCACGCCCCATCACGGCCGAAGTAGGCGACAACATCTCACGCATCCCTGGCCCCCCTTTAGGCCCTTCATAGCGAATCACCACGACATCACCCTTATGGATAGATCCGTCTAAAATATGGTGAAGGGCCAGCTCTTCCGAATCAAACACCTTTGCAATACCTTCAAAACGCATGCCTTCTTTACCTGAAATTTTAGCCACAGCCCCTCCCGAAGCTAAATTGCCGTAACAAATGACCAAATGCCCGCTCGCCTTGATAGGATTCGACAAAGGACGAACCACCTGCTGACCCTCTGGATAAGCAGCAACACCTTCCAAATTTTCTGCTAACGTTTTTCCGGTCACAGTCAAGCACTCTCCATGTAAATATCCCGCCTCTAAAAGCATCTTCATCAAAGGCGCAACCCCCCCAATTTCTACCAACTTAGACATGGTAAAGGTGCCACTCGGCTTCAAATCTGCCAACACAGGCACTTTAGACCCTATGCGGGTAAAATCATCCAAAGTTAACGGGATATGTGCACTATGAGCAATTGCCAAAAGGTGCAAAACGGCATTGGTAGACCCCCCCAAGGCAGTCACCACTGTAATCGCATTTTCAAACGATTTTTGAGTTAAAATATCCAAAGGTTTAATAGCACAGTTAAGCAGGTTAAGCACTGCTTGACCTGCTTTTCTGCAATCGTCCTTTTTCTCTTCAGATACAGCGGCCTGCGCCGAACTGTTGGGCAAACTAAGCCCCAAAGCCTCGATCGCACTTGCCATAGTATTTGCTGTGTACATCCCTCCGCACGATCCGGGTCCGGGAATAGCACAGCGTTCAATCTCTCTGAGCTCTTCATCGTCAATCCTATGATTAGCATGTGCGCCAACAGCTTCGAAAACAGAAACCACATCCACATCTTTACCCTTATGACATCCAGGCAAAATAGTGCCTCCATAAACAAAAACAGACGGTCTATTCAACCTTACCATGGCCATCACACACGCAGGCATGTTCTTGTCACATCCCCCAATGGCTACAAACCCATCCAAATTTTCACATCCCACTACTGTCTCAATGGAATCGGCAATAACTTCACGAGAAACCAAAGAATATTTCATTCCCTCCGTTCCCATGGAAATTCCATCTGAAATGGTAATCGTATTAAAAATGATCCCTTTTCCGCCAGATTCATTCACACCCGCTTCTGCCACTTTTGCAAGTTCATGAATATGCATATTGCAGGGCGTTACCATACTCCATGTGGAAGCAATGCCTATTTGAGGCTTAGAAAAATCAGCTTCTTGAAAGCCAACCGCCCTCAACATCGCCCGGGAAGGTGCTCTATCCGGCCCGTCTACCAACTGTGATGAAAAGGGTCTATTATTTGAATTATTTTCCATTGAGAATCCTCCTTAATACTTTTAAAATTTAACAGATTTCTACAAAATCCAACTCTTTTCCAAATGTTTCCTCTAAAAAAAACAAGGCCACAAATGCCAGAAAAAAACACACGGCCCCGACCCCCAATGCCGCCCAATAAATGCCATACTCTGGCCTCAAGAACTGAAACAACAGTGTAGCAGGAATAACAGAACCACGCACAAAATTAGGCACCGTTGTCGCAACAGTCGAGCGCAAATTGGTCCCAAACTGCTCTGCAGCCACCGTCATAAAAACAGCCCAATATCCACAAGAAATACCCAATACAAAACATACTCCGTAGAAAGCCTGGGTTGAAATAGAAGGCAAATGCAAGACCCACCACACGCTGGCCACACACCCCATCAAAAAAACAAGCACACTTTTTTTCCGGCTTCTTAGCATTTGACTCAACAACCCACTCGCTACATCACCTATTACCAATCCAGCATAAGTCCACACAATTGATTTTCCAGCCAGAATAGCCGTATTAATACCCAATTCTTTCCCAAATTCAGGTGAAAAGGTCACAACAATACCAATGACAAACCACATCGGAAGACCAATAAGAATACAGTTTAAATATCTAAAAAAACGATTCCGATCGTTAAAGAGAGAGACAAACCTACCCCTATGAATTTTCTTCGCTTGCACCCGTAAATACATCCCCGATTCATAGGTGCTTATTCTGAGAATCAACAATCCAAGACCTAGCCCCCCTCCAATAATATAATTCGTTCTCCAGGCAAAGTGTTCTGCCATAAACCCCGCTGCCACGGCACCCAATATTCCAAAGGAAGCTGTAATCATCGTGCCATAGCCACGATGCTCTTTAGACAGGGTCTCCGAAACCAACGTGATTCCAGCACCCAATTCACCCGCAAGACCAACGCCCGCAATAAATCGCCAAAAAGCATAGGCCTCAACTGAACTCACAAACCCATTGGCAATACTGGCAACAGAGTAAAGAATAATAGAACCAAACAAAACAGAAAGACGTCCTTTTTTATCCCCCAAAATCCCCCACAGAATCCCCCCAATGAGCATACCCCCCATTTGCATATTCAGAATAAAAATCCCCTTCTCTAAGACTGCCTGCGAGGTTAATCCAAAACTCTGCAAACTTGGAACCCGCAAAATGCCAAACAACAGCAGATCATAAATATCCACAAAATACCCTAATGCAGCAATCACAACCAAACTATTTAAAAAGGGCAGCCGTCTCATAGCTCAAAACTATAAAGGACAGGAGTTCAGATGTCCATTTACAATTTATCCTCTCCGTGTTTAAATGGGCCGTCTTTTTTTAGTTATTTCTTCAACGAAAGTGACAAAAATGTCCGAGCCTTCAGATCAAAAACTGTCAAACTATCTCTTCCCAAGGTGGACAAACAAGCTTCCTGCCTACTTTGCCATCGGGGGAATCCTGTTTTTTTGCTTTATTATTTTTGTATTTTGGTATTGGTTATCGCCCAAAAATACCGACATAGGCTATGCCCCAAAGCAACCCATTCCCTACAGCCACAAACTCCATGCCGGAGAGTTGGGCATAGACTGCCGATATTGTCATATCAATGTAGAAAGAGCTGCGGCAGCAACCGTTCCCCCTACAGAAATCTGTATGAATTGTCATAAAATTATCAAAACCGACAGCCCCTACATTCAAAAACTGAAGAAAAGCTACGATGAAAATAAACCAATGCAATGGATTAAGGTTCACAAACTTCCAGATTATGTCTATTTTGACCACAGCCGTCACGTCAATTCTGGCGTAGCTTGTGTCACCTGCCACGGTCGAATTGATCAAATGGCCGTTGTCCATCAAGTTCAACCTCTCAGTATGAGCTGGTGCTTAGACTGTCATCGTCATCCAGAAAAAAATCTAAGACCAAAGTCACTCATCACCAAGATGGATTGGTCAACGCCAGACCCTCTATCTTTAGGTAAAGAATTGCGTCAGGCAAACCATATCAACCCCAGAGAGGATTGCAGCACATGTCACAGGTAACTCCTCGCCCAGAAGGCGACACGCCTCAAGACAACACATTTTGGCGCAGTTCAGGCCAACTAGAAAACACAAAAGAATACAGAAAATTTTTATACAAAGAATTTCAAGAAGGCGCCTCTGTTCTTGAAAGCCCTATGTCCCGCAGAACATTTATCAAATTAATGGGGGCCTCTGCAGCTTTAGCTGGCGTCAGCGGTTGTACAATCCGAAAACAAGAACAACGCATTCTACCCTATGCTAAAGCGCCCGAAGAGGTTATTCCTGGAAAGGGTAATTTCTACGCAACCACCTTTATCCTTGGCGAAGAAGCCATTGGGGTGCTTGCAGAAAGCTTTGAGGGAAGGCCTACTAAAATCGAAGGAAACCCTTCTCACCCACAAAGTTTAGGTGCTGCAAAATCATTTCAACAAGGGTCCGTTCTGGAACTATATGATCCGGACCGCCTTCAAAAGCCTGTGTTACACGGAAAATCACTAACGCCAGAACAACTAGAAAAATGGCTAGGAGACAACAGTTCTTCTTTGGAAAACAAAGGCCAAGGGTTGGCTATTTTAACAGAAACACAAATATCCCCCACTTTTTATCGTCTTTTAGACCTATTAAGACAAAAGCTGCCCTCTGCAAAAATTTTTAGGTATGACCCCCTCAATCAAGAAAGTGTCTATACCGGAATTCACTCTGTCACAGGACAGTGGTTATCTCCCTATTACGACTTTGCCAAAGCAAATATTGTAGTCTCTCTCGATGCCGATTTTCTAGGAAATGACGTAGGAAGCATCGCTTATACCAAGGCCTTTTCAACCCGCAGAGATCCTCAAAATGAAAAAGGAATTAACCGACTTTACGCCATTGAACATGCAGCAACTGTCACGGGTGCAAAGGCCGATCATCGTCTCAGAATTCCTTATTTTCAAATAGAATCCGTTCTGTGGGCACTATCGTCATCCTTGGTAAAAAAAGGTGTGTGTTCCTCGGATCAAGTTCTCAAAGCCACTCAAGCAGATGTCGCTTTGAGCACAGATATTCTTAAAGTGGTCGATGCCATTGCGGATGACTTAGCTGCCAATAAAGGGAAAAGCATCCTAATTGCAGGCCCTCAACAGCCCGCCTCTGTACATGCTTTAGTATTTCTTCTGAATAAAGCGCTTGGAAATATTACAAACACACTCACTATTCGAGAAATCAACTTTTCTAAAGATCTCCTGATCCAGAAATCAAGTTTAAATAGCATCGTAGACCTTTCCGAATTACTTCAGAAAGGCCAAGTGGAAACACTCGTTATACTCGGAGGCAACCCTGTTTATACAGCTCCGTCAAATCTTAATTTTGAGGAAAAGATGGCCAAAGCAAAAACAACCATTCACCTGACCCTCTATAAAAATGAAACTACAGAAAAAGCCACTCTTGGTATTCCACGCAAACATTATCTCGAATCCTGGGGAGATGCCAAAGCAATTGATGGCACACAGAGCATTGTTCAGCCTCTCATAGAACCCATTTATCCAAGCAAAAGCGATGCCGAACTGATGTCTCAATTAATCGGAGCACCTTCAACCGATTTTGAGCTTGTTCAAAACACATGGAAATCAAAAGGTATTCTTCTGGAAAGCCAATGGAAAAAATGGCTTCATGAAGGCATCATCACAGGGCCTTCCGCAGGGTTATCAACTGTTTCAATAAAAGACAACGGTTTTGTTTCAGCGTTCACAAATCAAGTCAAAGCATCAAAATTATCTCCCAAAGATGCAATCGAATTGGTCTTTACCCCCAGTTATTCTGTTTATGACGGTCGTTTTGCGAACAACGGATGGCTTCAAGAACTTCCTGATCCCATCACAAAACTCACCTGGGATAATGCCGCCATCATGAGTAAAAAAACAGCCACAAAATACCATATAAAAGACGGTGATTTGGTTGAAATTTCTACCAAAAAATCTTCAATTCAGGCCGCTGTTATGACAGTCCCTGGAATTGCAGATAACTCTATTTCTATTTCTCTTGGATATGGTCAAGCAAAAGCAGGTCGAGTGGGTCACGACACAGGTTTTAATGTTTACGTCTTACGCACCACTAAACAACCCTTTGCCTTTTCAAATGTGTCGCTCAAAAAACTAGGAAAAACCTACAAATTAGCCTCAACGCAAGAACATGGCAGCATGGAAGGTCGTCACCTCATTCGCATTGGAACTGAATCAGAGTACAAGAAAAATCCCGAATTTGCCAAAGAAATGGTCGAAACGCCCCCATTAAACTCTTCATGGCCAGAAAAAAAATATGACACGGGGAATCAATGGGGTCTTTCTATCGACTTAAGCAAATGTACAGGGTGCAACGCCTGCATTACCGCTTGCCAAGCTGAAAACAACATCCCGATTGTAGGAAAAAAACAAGTCCTCAATGGGCGTGAAATGCACTGGATCCGCCTTGATCGATATTTTGAAGGCACCGAAGAAGAGGCTCAAGTTGTCCATCAACCCATGACGTGTCTTCAATGCGAAATGGCGCCTTGTGAACAAGTATGCCCCGTAGCCGCCACGACACACAGTGACGAAGGGCTAAACGAAATGACCTATAATAGGTGTGTGGGAACCCGTTATTGTTCCAATAACTGCCCCACAAAAGTACGGCGCTTTAACTTTTTTGACTATCATCAAAGAAATCCACAATCTGTCGCTAAAGAGCGAAAACATTTATTTGACTATATGCGAGAACCCGACCCCTCGGTACAACGCCAATTCAATCCTGATGTCACCGTGCGTATGAGAGGCATTATGGAAAAATGCACCTATTGTATACAGCGTATTAATCAATCTAAAATTTCAGCCAAAAATGAAGGTCGAGATGTGATCGATGGTGAAATCAAAACAGCATGCCAGCAAACATGTCCAGCGGAAGCCATTGTTTTCGGAAATATTTTAGATCCCGAAAGTCAAGTATCTAAGAAAAAGGCAGAAGCAAGAGACTATCACATTTTAAAAGAGTGGAATCTTAAACCTAGAACTTCATATCTTGCAGGAATTCGAAATCCAAACCCTGCGTTGGTATCGACAGCAAGTAAAGGGGCCTAACAGATGCAAAACGAAAGCACCGTTCAACGACCTCATTTAATCACCCCTGGGATAAACTTCAAGGAAGTATCCGACATTGTTTGCAAGCCTGTTGAAGACAAAACCCCAAAATGGTGGTTTATTGCCTTCACAGGAGCCGTTTCTTTATTGCTGCTGCTTTTGTCCATGCTTTCTTACCTCATTTGGGAAGGGGTTGGGGTTTGGGGACTGAATAACCCAGTTGCCTGGGGGTTCGATATTGTCAATTTTGTATTTTGGGTAGGGATTGGGCATGCGGGAACTTTAATCTCTGCAATTTTATTTTTGTTTAAACAAAAATGGAGAATGTCCATCAACCGGTTTGCTGAAGCTATGACTATTTTTGCCGTTATCTGTGCGCTTGTTTTTCCAGGTATTCACGTAGGACGTGCATGGCTCGATTTTTATCTTTTTCCCATTCCTAACCAAATGGCCATGTGGCCTAACTTTAGAAGCCCACTTCTCTGGGACGTATTTGCCGTTTCTACTTATTTTTCTGTTTCTTTGCTCTTTTGGTTTGTGGGCCTTATTCCTGATCTTGCCGTCATTCGAGATCGGGCAAAAACAAAAACAAAAAAAATGGTATATGGCATTTTTGCTCTAGGGTGGAGAGGGGCAAACCGACACTGGCAGAACTATGAAAAAGCTTACCTCTTATTGGCTGCACTAGCCACACCCCTGGTTCTTTCTGTACATTCAATTGTAAGTTTTGACTTTGCAGTATCTCAGCTTCCAGGTTGGCATACCACCATTTTTCCTCCTTATTTTGTCGCTGGAGCCATTTTCTCCGGTTTTGCAATGGTAGTCACCTTAATGGTGCTAGCCAGAGAGCTTTTTGGCCTAAAAGACCTCATTACCCTTCATCATCTCGAGTGCATGAATAGAATTATCTTAGCCACCGGAACCATGGTCGGTTATGCCTATGCAATGGAGTTTTTTACTGCCTGGTATTCAGGAAACCAGTATGAGGCATTTGCTTTTGTTAACCGAGCATTTGGTCCTTATGCTTGGGCCTATTGGATTATGATTTCTTGCAACGTCATTTCACCTCAACTTTTCTGGTCAAAAAGAATCAGAACGAGCATTCCTTTAATGTTTATTATTTCAATCTTTGTCAACATTGGAATGTGGTTCGAGCGATTTGTCATTACCGTTACCTCGCTTCATGCCGATTTCCTTCCCTCTAGCTGGGCTTACTACAGTCCAACTTGGGTCGATTTATGTACCTTGGCAGGAAGTTTTGGTCTCTTTTTCACCTTGTTTTTGCTGTTTCTAAAATTTCTTCCAATGATCGCTATTTCGGAAGTCAAGGGCGTTATGCCCGAGGCAAATCCGCATCATGGGGAGGCACACTAAATGTCTAAAAACACACAGCACAATGTTCATGGCGTCATGGCTGAATTTAAAGGCCCTAGGGAAATTATGCAGGCCGCAGAACACTTTCGAGATGCTGGCTATAAAGACTTCGAAGTCTATACCCCTTTTCCTGTTCACGGAATGGATCGCGCAATGGGCTTAAAACCTTCCAAGCTTGCCTGGTTTGTACTCTGTGGCGGAGCAACAGGGCTTGCATTTGGACTCACACTCCAAACCTGGGTGGCAACATCCGCCTATAAACTCACCATCAGCGGCAAGCCTTTCTTTAGCTATCAAGCCTTTGTTCCTGTCTGTTTTGAATTAATGGTCTTATTTTCAGCGTTCACAGCTGTTTTTGGAATGCTTATAATGAACGGATTACCCAGATGGTATCATTCGGTTTTCAAGCATTCTACCTTTCACAAGGCAAGTTCTCACGGCTTTTTTCTTTGCATTGAAGCCAGGGATAAAAAATTTGACCAACAAGCCTCAATAGACTTACTTCAGGGTCTAGGGGCCACAAACATTGAAGTGGTGGAAGACTAATATGAAACAACTTAAATTTTTAGTTTTATGTATAGCATTGATCGGCGTATTAGCGGGTTGCAGAGGGGCTCGTTCGGAAAAACCCCCCATTCATATTAACCCCAATCTTGACTTTCAAGCCAAGTTTAAGGCTCAAACATACAGCCAGACACCCCCTGAGGGAACCATTCCTTGGGGAACCGTTTATTCAAACTCAAAAAGACCTCGATCTTTTTTCTTAAAAGAGGACGATGCCTTTTACCAAGGAAAAACAAAAACAGGAGCCTATGTAGAAACAATTCCTATTCAAGTCACCCCTGAACTCATGGCGAGGGGACAAGAGAGATTCATGATTTATTGCTCAATGTGCCACGACAAAGCAGGAACTGGCCAAGGCCCCGTCATTAAACGTGGTTTTGTTCCACCGCCAAACTTTACCGATCCGAGAATTTTGGCCTATAAAGATGGTCAGTTTTTTGATGTCATTACACATGGCATTCGAAATATGCCTTCCTATAAGAAGCAAATCTGCGAAGAGGACCGCTGGGCTATTATTGCCTATGTTCGTGCACTCCAAAAATCCAGACCTCCACAAACTCAAGTGGTTTCAACCAATAGGAGTACCCAATAATGAAAGTCACAAACACACGCTTAACAGGCTTTTTAGCCACTACCTTTCCCAAAATTGCCTTCGGCATAGGCATCCTAGGCGCTGCTTTTTTAGCGTTCTTTTTCAAACAAGACCCGCATCATTTCTATTTTGCCTATTTAACCGTATTTATGATATTTTTAACCCTAACTTTGGGCTCACTCTTTTTTGTCTTGATTCAGCATCTTGTACGTGCAGGTTGGAGTATAGGTTTTAAACGTATTGCCGAAACACTCATGTCAAACAGTGGTTTGATGGCACTGTTATTTATTCCTATTATTTTTGGAATTCCACACCTCTACCATTGGAGCAATGCAGCAGAAGTTGCTAAAGATCCCCTTCTAAATTCAAAACATGCTTTTTTAAACATTCCCTTCTTCAAGGTCCGAGCACTCTTTTATTTTGGCATTTGGATCACCCTCTCTCGTGTTTTTTACAAAAAATCTACCGAGCAAGATAGTAGCGGAGATCCTGAAAATACTGTTAAAATGCAAAAATATTCTACCTTTGGAATCTTACTTTTTGCGCTTTCTATCACCTTTGCATGCATTGACTGGGTCATGTCACTCACGCCCCATTGGTACTCTACCATGATCGGCGTCTATTTTTTTGCAGGCTCTGTTGTTGTGGCACTCTCAACGATCAGCTGCATTGCTCAAATACTCAGATCTCAGGGCTATTTAAAAGAGGTGTTAACCGTAGAACATTTTCACGAAATTGGAAAACTTCTTTATGGATTCAATGTTTTTTGGGCCTACATTGCTTTTTCACAATATTTCTTAATCTGGTATGCCAATATTCCAGAAGAAATTGCTTTTTATCTTGAACACTTTAAAGGCACATGGAACACCGTCGCTATTTTTCTCGTATTGGGGCATTTTGTTGGACCCTTTATCCTCTTTATGTCTCGGCATGCGAAACGGAATCTTCCCTTTCATTTTGCCATTACCCTGTGGTTTATTTTTATGCAAATGGTAGATATGTATTGGTTTGTGATGCCTAATTTTAATATCAATGGATTTCACATAGGCGGCGTAGAGCTTGCGGCCTTGAGCTGCATTGGAGGCCTTTATCTCGGCACTTTCTTTACAAGACTCTCAAAACAAGCCCTATATCCCATCCAAGATCCTCGAATCTCAGAATCTATTCACTTGGAAAATTTATAAAGGAGACGGACCATGTCACATTCAGGCGAACTTAATCACGACCAATCCGAACCGCACCATCGCACCATTGCTATTGGAATGATTCTGATCACATGTCTTCTGATCCTTATTATTATCGGGTCTATCTATTACTACGAAGGAACTTCTTCTGCTATTTTAAACAAAAATGAATGTGTGACTCAACAAGATTGCCAAAAAGATGTTGTTCAAACCCCAATGGACGACGCTATGAATCAGGTAATCCAAGCCTATCAGAAAAAACAAAAATGACACTTCTATCCACGTTCAAGCGATCAGGAATTTTAGGCCTTATTCTAGGTCTTTTAGTATGCGGTGTTCCGGCACTTTCGGCAGCTGATTCCGCAGTACCCAACTCGCTCAAAGACATTGGCATTACTGAAAAACCTGGAGCACAAATCCCAAAAGAAGCTATTTTTCAAGATGAAAATGGCAATTCTGTCACTTTAGGTTCATTCATAGAGGGGAAAAAGCCCGTCATTTTAAATTTGGTCTATTTTAACTGTCCTATGCTTTGCAATTTGGTTTTAAGCGGTTTTACCAAAGGGCTTGAAACACTCCCGATGAAGGTAGGCGAAAAATTTGAGGTCATTAGCATCAGTATTGACCCTTCTGATACGCCCAAAGACGCAAAACGCTTTAAACAAAGATATGTCTCCAAAATCCCTTATCCTGGCGCAACCGATCATTGGCACTTTTTGGTAGGAACTGAAGACCAAATAAAAAAAGTGGCTCAATCAGTAGGATTTGAGTACAAATTCAATCCTATTTCCAAAGAATATGCCCATGCTGCCGCTCTGTTTTTCTTGTCACCTGAAGGAAAAATAGCCCGATATCTTTACGGCATTGACTATAAAGCATTTGACCTTAAAATGGCCCTCATAGAAGCCAGTGAAAGAAAGCAGATTTCGACGGTAGAAAGGGTACTCCTCTTTTGTTATAATTACGACGCTCATACACGGGGATATGCGTTATATGCAATAAATCTAATGAAAGTAGGGGGGGGTATTACTCTCATTCTTTTAGTTTGGCTTATCACACGACTCAATAAAAAAATAAAACCACAACATAGGAACGACCTACCATGAACACGACAAGTATCATCAATGAATCCCTAATGGGAAAAGGTAGCTTCTGGTTTCCAGCAGCCCGTACAAGCTTAGCCCCACACACAGATCAACTCTATTATTGGATTTTATGGGCTTCAATCGCAAGTTTTATCGGCCTTTTTATGGTAGTTGTCTATTTTTTATGGAAATACAAATACTCTCCAACAAATAAAGTGGCCTCAAAGCAGATCATAGACAATATTCCTCTAGAAATCGCTTGGACAGTGATCCCTTCTCTTATTTGTTTGGTCATCTTCTACGCAGGCTATATCGGGTTTCTTCATATTTCACTGCCACCTTCTAATGCTACCGAAATTCATGTGGTTGCTCGAAAATGGATGTGGCAATTTGACTACCCCTCTGGAATTAAAAGCATTGGAGAATTGGTCGTTCCTGTAAACGAACCCATCAAACTTATCATGACGTCCGAAGATGTGGTTCATAGCCTATATATCCCTAATTTCAGAATCAAAAGAGACGTTATTCCAAACCGATATTCAAGAGTTTGGTTTAATGCCAACGCCATTGGAAATTATCAAATATTCTGCGCCGAGTTTTGCGGAGATGGCCACTCAGCAATGTTAGGTTCTGTACGGGTCGTAAGTAAAGAAGATTACCAAAAATGGCAAAAAGAACAAAACAGTGGGGCCGATTTACCCCTCGATGTCTTAGGGGAAAAAGTATACAACAGTAAGGGATGTAACACATGCCACTCTATTGATGGCTCACCCAAGACCGGGCCTACATGGAAAGGGCTTTGGGGGTCTAACCACAAAATGTCCGATGGCAAAATGGTAGTCGCAGATGAAAACTATATAAAAGAGTCTATACTGGATCCTAAAGCAAAAGTTGTCGCAGGTTTTCAACCCGTCATGCCAACATTTGCAGGTTTATTGAGTGAACGTGAGATCAACGGTATAATCGAATACCTTAAAAAACTGAAGTAGAGAGTGAGCTTAATTATGAGCAGTGAACCAACCCCAGCAGGCATGAATTATCTAAACTTCCCCAAGGGCATCAAATCGTGGCTTTGCACCCTCGATCACAAACGAATCGGGATCATGTATTTGCTCTTTATTTGCATCTCTTTCGCATTAGGAGGACTCTTTGCATTAGCACTCCGTTTAGAACACTTAAATCCAGGCCCCCTTCTTTTCACAGCCAAGCAATACAATCAACTTTTTACCCTGCATGGCGCTATCATGGTTTTTTTATTTATTGTCCCCTCTATTCCAGCGTCCTTAGGCAACTTTATACTCCCTCTGATGCTCGGCGCCAAAGACGTGGCTTTCCCTAGGCTGAATTTAGCAAGCCTATATATCTACGTCATTGGAGCGTGTTTCTGTGTTTATTCAATGATAGCAGGGGCTGCAGACACTGGGTGGACCTTCTATACCCCTTATTCGTCCACAACCGACACCAGTGTTATTTCAATGACATTAGGGGCCTTTATTCTGGGCTTCTCTTCTATTTTTACAGGAATCAACTTTCTTGTAACCATCCATAAGCTGAGGGCTCCGGGTATGAAATGGTTCAGAATGCCCCTGTTTGTTTGGGCCTTATATGCCACGTCTATCATACAAATTCTTGCAACACCTGTCTTAGGCATTACCTTACTGCTGCTTATTCTAGAGCGGTCTATCGGCGTAGGTATTTTCAACCCTGCCCTAGGTGGGGACCCTGTTTTATTTCAACATTTCTTTTGGTTCTATAGCCACCCCGCAGTGTATATTATGATTTTGCCAGCCATGGGCGTCATTAGTGAACTGGTCACTACGTTCTCTAAAAAAGACATTTTCGGATACAAATCAATCGCTTTTTCCAGCATTTCTATTGCGATTATTTCATTTTTAGTCTGGGGACATCATCTTTTTGTCAGTGGTCAATCTGACTTTGCAGACATGCTTTTTTCTCTGCTTACCTTCTTGGTGGGAATTCCCTCGGGAATCAAAGTATTCAACTGGATTGCAACGATGTACAAGGGAAGCATTAGCTTTGAAACGCCCTTTTTATACTTTCTCTCTTTCTTGGCCCTATTTTGCATCGGCGGTTTTACCGGAATTATGCTGGGAAGCCTCTCTTTAGATGTCTATTTTCACGACACCTATTTCGTGGTTGCCCACTTCCACTATGTCATGATGGGCGGAGTCGTCATGGCCTTTCTGGGTGGGTTACACTATTGGTGGCCAAAGATGTTTGGCAAAATGTACAGTGAATTTTGGGGGAAAATAGCATGTGCCTTCATATTTGTTGGCTTTAACATGGTCTTCTTTACACAGTTCATTCTAGGGGCCAAAGGAATGCCTCGACGCTATTTTAATTACCTAGATCAATATCAACCCCTGCATGCGTTCTCAACCTATGGGTCCTGGGTATTAGGGGTTGGATTTTTAATTATGGGTTTCTATCTAATCGATTCTTTAGTCAATGGAAAAAAAGCCTCAGACAACCCATGGGGAGGAACCACCTTAGAGTGGACGACACAATCACCCCCTATTGCAGAAAACTTTTTAGAAACACCCCATGTGACTCAAGGGCCATATGAGAGAGGAAAGGTCGCCCATTAAATGAAAACTGCCATTGCCAAATTTATTCACCATCATGTCGCTCACCACTTTGATACAGCCGAGCAAGAATTTGACTCTGCAAAGTTAGGCATGTGGGTATTTTTAGTTCAAGAAGTTCTTTTTTTCGGAGGACTCTTTGTAGCCTACGTCATTTTCAGAACACTTTATCCTGCTATGTTTGTAGCCGCTCATCATCAC